>CBDTTT010000167.1:0-4584 GCA_965363345.1 uncultured Chromatiales bacterium | reverse complement strand
AGGTATTTTCTGGCTTGCGGAGTTTTGGAGTTGTAAATGCCTATTTATGAATATCGGTGTGGTGACTGCGGGCATATCTTTGATGCGCTGCAAAAAATGAGTGATGACCCGCTGAAGCAATGTCCTGAGTGCAATGAAAATGCGCTGAAGAAGTTGATGTCTGCTCCGAAGTTCCGCTTAAAAGGCAGTGGTTGGTACGAAACCGATTTTAAAACCGGCGATAAACGCAATATTGCAGATAGTGGTTCCTCTGCATCTAAGACTACCGAATCTAAGAGTACGGAATCTAAGAGTTCCGACACCAAATCTAAAAGTTCCGACACCAAGAAAGCTGCCGATTAGCGAGGCTTTAAGCGTTTTATCAGGATCACAGCGGTAGCTTGTGATTTAGTGTCGTATCCGACAGGATAGACTCATTCAAAAATTCAGGAAGTAGAGCTGCAATGAAGCGCGTACGCACATTTATGGTGGCAGGTCTGTTGATCTGGGTACCGCTTGGCATCACCATTATTCTCATCAAGATCCTCGTCGATCTGATGGATCAAACCCTGCTGCTGCTGCCGCTGGCTTATCGCCCCGAAACCTTGCTCGGTTTCCGTATACCCGGGCTGGGTATCGTGCTCACCGTAACTGTGCTGCTAGTTACCGGTATTTTTGTGGCCAACATACTGGGTCGCAAGTTGGTGCATTTTTGGGAGCGTATGCTCAATCGCATCCCCTTGGTTCGCACGGTGTATTCGGCGGCCAAGCAATTCGCCGAGATTGTGTTTACCGACAATACTCAGTCGTTTAACCGCGTAATGTTAATTGAATACCCTCGCAAGGGGCTTTACAGCCTTTGTTTCCAGACTTCGTCGAACCTGGGTGAAGTCCAGGCGAAAACCGGTGAAGAAGTCGTCTGCGTATTTATCCCGACAACTCCGAATCCTACGTCCGGCTTGATTCTTATGGTGCCGAAGGACGAGGTAATCGAGCTCGATATGGAGATCGAACAGGCTCTGCAAATGGTGGTATCGCTGGGTGTTGTGGTGCCTGTGTGGAATGGAGATACCAAAGATAGCCTTCCTACCCTTGCGAAAGACCCCGAGCAGTCTTAGTATTCCCGCCCACCAATCGATATTCGGCACTTAAGCTGCCGTTCTAGTTGGCTTTTTCTTTTTCTCTTGTCCGGACATTGTGTTGGGCATCTCCAGATTATTCTGGTCTATATTCAGGACTAACAGAGTCTCATGCGTACACATTATTGTGGTGAAGTGAATGCCTCGCTGATTGGCGAGGAAGTGCAGGTTGCAGGTTGGGTGCATCGTCGGCGTGATCATGGCGGCGTTATTTTTATCGACCTGCGTGACCGCGATGGCATTTTGCAGATTGTTTGTGATCCGGATGAGGCCGAACTGTTTGCAATGGCCGAGCGAATTCGTGGCGAATTTGTTTTAAGTATTACCGGTAAAGTTCGTGCCCGTCCTGAAGGCACGGTTAATTCGAACATGCCCAGCGGCGAAGTAGAAATGCTGTGCACCGGTCTTACGATTCTAAACGAATCCGAAACACCACCATTCCATCATGACGAAAATGTAAATGAAGATATGCGTTTGAAGTATCGCTATCTGGATTTGCGTCGCAAAGACATGGCAGAGCGCATGAAAACCCGCTCACGTATTACCAGTATTTTGCGTGTCTACATGGAAGAAAACGGGTTTATGGATGTTGAGACTCCAATTCTGACCCGTGCGACACCTGAAGGTGCCCGCGATTACATCGTGCCGAGTCGTACCCATCAGGGCGAGTTCTTTGCACTGCCGCAGTCACCGCAGTTGTTTAAGCAGTTGCTAATGATGTCGGGTATGGATCGTTATTACCAAATCGCTCGCTGTTTCCGTGATGAAGATTTGCGTGCCGACCGTCAGCCTGAATTCACCCAGCTCGATGTAGAAATGTCGTTCATGGATGAAGAGCAGATCATGACCGTGATGGAAGGTTTAATACGTAAGCTCTTTAAAGAAGTGCTGGACGTAGACTTCCCGAACCCCTTGCCGCGTATGACTTATGCAGAGTCGATTCGACGTTTTGGTATCGATCGTCCTGATTTACGTATTCCGTTGGAGTTGGTCGACGTTGCCGATCTGATGGACAGTGTTGAATTTAAAGTATTTGCCGGACCGGCATCTGATCCTGAAGGCCGTGTTGCGGCACTTAAGGTTCCCGGTGGCGGTGAGTTAAGCCGTAAAGAAATTGATATCTACACCGAGTTTGTTAGTCGCTACGGTGCGAAAGGTCTTGCGTACATAAAGGTGATCGATCCGGCTCAGGGCCGTGATGGTTTGAAGTCACCTATTCTGAAGTTCCTTCCTGATGAGACTGTTCAGGGCATTGTTGATCGTCTTGAATTGGCTGCGGGTGACATCGTTTTCTTCGGCGCCGATAAAGCGACCGTTGTTAACGACGCACTTGGCGCATTGCGCGTGAAGATTGGTCACGAGCGCGGCTTGGCTCAGGGTGAGTGGGAGCCATTGTGGGTTGTTGATTTCCCGATGTTCGAATGGGACAAGAAACGTTGGAATGCTTTGCATCACCCATTTACAGCTCCGAAGAATGACGACCCGGCGGCGTTGGTCGCTAACCCGGGTGAAGCTTTGTCGAAGGCTTACGACCTTGTACTTAATGGTACTGAGCTCGGCGGTGGTTCTATTCGTATTCATGATGCAGCGATGCAGTCTTCCGTATTTGATCTACTGGGTATTTCTGAAGAAGAGGCAGAGAATAAGTTTGGCTTCCTGCTGACAGCTCTGAAGTACGGTTGTCCTCCGCACGGTGGCCTGGCCTTTGGTCTCGATCGCTTAGTTATGTTGATGACTGGTTCTAGCAGTATTCGCGACGTAATTGCCTTCCCAAAAACTCAGTCAGCAAGTTGCCTGTTGACCGATGCACCGGGGCCCGTATCTTCGGCTCAGCTGCGTGAAGTAGGTGTTCGCTTGCGTGAGAAACCTACAAGTTAAGTAGTTGCAGTGTTGTTTTAGATTGAAAGGGTCGGACTGTATGGTTCGACCTTTTTTTGTCTGTCGCGGCGCTATTGCGGAATGCAGCGGTGAAATTAGTTAATACTGAGCGTGTTTGATTCGCTAAAATGGCAGCATGCAGACCAAAACCATCATTGTGATTCATGGCCTCTGGATGACCGGCTTCGAGATGGGGTGGTTGCGTCGGCAATTGCGGGATCAGGGTTATAAACCTATTCGGTTTAGCTATCGAATGCTTAGCCGCAGCCTCGATTTCAACATGGACAAATTGCGGGATGTGATTCGCCAGCAGTCGGGCCCTGTGCATCTTGTTGGGCACAGCCTGGGTGGGGTTCTCGCGTTGCAGACACTTAGTAAGTATCCCGATTTGAAGGTTGCCAGAGTTGTTTGTATGGGAACGCCATTACGTGATACGCATGCAGGTCGCAACGTTGCACGTTTTGGATTTGGCCGCTTCATGTTGGGCAAGACCTTGCCTGATGGTGTGTTTAAACGACCGTTAAAAGATTGGCGGGGCAAGCAACAGGTCGGTTCCATTGCCGGTAGCATGGGCGTTGGTGTCGGGCATCTTGTGGCAAACCTAAAGAAACCCAATGACGGCATGATCGAAGCAGAGGAGACGAAGCTGTCTGGTGTGACCGATAACGTCTTGCTGCCGGTAACTCACACCAGTATGTTGATGTCGCATAGAGTCGTGGATCAGATTGATCACTTCTTACGCCGTGGACGTTTTGATCACCAGCACTTTAAGGTGCACGCGGGTGCAGAAGGTGATCGCAGCATTGCTCCTGATTATCAGGATATCCTCTGAATACAACTAGTGACTAGAACCGGCTGCTTTTCTCATTGTCAAAAGCTTTCTCGCATTGCGGAAGGTCCATGTACATTGCAGGACGGTCTCCCGAGCGTTCGCCGTAATCGGCATAAAAACGATTGCAGTATTCAACCGGATCCTTTTGCCTTTTCTGGGTAGCAATGCATTCTTTAGTGTATTGCTCTTTAAGCGGGGCTATCAATTCACTGCGTGCGGCCTGACACTCGGCATCCAGCTTCTGTTGCTTTTGCTTCCGGTC
The DNA here is from genome assembly GCA_965363345.1 of uncultured Chromatiales bacterium. GTDB lineage: Bacteria > Pseudomonadota > Gammaproteobacteria > Steroidobacterales > JABIQA01. The sequence goes on along the minus strand of CBDTTT010000167.1, from coordinate 494 downwards.
TTTGTCACTGGCCTGAGCTGCTCCGACAAACATAGAAATGATCAGGAAAATTGCGATACCCGCGTTTAACCCCGGGTTCTTTGTCTGTGTCTGTCGATTTTTCATCATGTGATCCTTCGTTCGAAGTTGTCTAATCAACTATAACGCAGTAGCGGCTTTGTGGTTGTCCTGCGCCATGGCGCCATGACGCAATTGTTAAGCGAGCTATAGCCCCAATTTGTGATTTGAATTGTGAACTACATCACACAATCAATTAGTCCTAATCTACGTAGGGATAGAACTTGGAACTAGGACACATTACTGAGTTTTTAAGTCGCACATAATCTCGACCTGATTCGACTATTACCCATTGAGTGGTTTGAGATTATGAGAACTTTTATATATTCAGCAATATTTTTAGTGGCAGGTGCCGCAAATGCATTTGTCGTTAACCCAGGCCTTGATGGCTCTACCACCGGCTTGGATGTTACTGGCCAGGCTGGTGTCACTGCTGG
>CBDTTT010000166.1:0-4641 GCA_965363345.1 uncultured Chromatiales bacterium | reverse complement strand
CACAAAACCCAGGGCTTCGTTTCGCAGAGTACCCCGCTCACGATTAGTCAAAAGTGACAGGTCTTTGCCGTTAACCTCGACCGTGCCGGTAGTCGGCAGATCGAGACCACCGAGCAACTGCAACAACGTTGTTTTACCTGCTCCCGAACGTCCAATAATGGCCAATCGTTCTCCGGGTGCCACTTCCAGATTGATGCCTGTCAAGACATCCAGGGATGTGCCAGCGTCACTAAAGGTGCGGGTCAGGTCCTTGCAGGACAATACTGATTGCGTATCACTTGAACTCATACTTATCGTTTCTCTTTAATCACTCGTGCCGCAGCGCTTCGGACGGCCGTGTTGCTGCGCCCTGCCAAGCCGGATACAGCGTCGAAAGAACCGCCAGCAAGAACGCAATGATGGCTACCTTCGCCACATCAATCCATATCAGGCGACTCGGAAAATCGCTAATAAAATACACATCGGCTTCTAGAAAACGGAAGCCCAATACCGCTTCGATAACACTCACGATTGCGGGCATATTCCAACTCAGCAGCACACCAAAAAACACGCCAAACAAGGTGCCCAACAATCCTATTAAAGTACCCTGAATCACGAACACCCAGAGAATCGATAATCGTGATGCGCCCAAAGAACGCAATATGCCAATTTCGGCACGCTTATCACGCACCACCATCACCAGAGTCGAGACAATATTAAAAGCCGCCACTGCAACAACCAGTAACAAAATAATAAAGACGATAGACTTGGTAAGCTCAATCGAGCGGAAGAAGTTTGCCTGCTGACGCGTCCAGTCGGTGATATAAACACCTCCGCCATACTCACGGGCAATCTGCCGCACCACTCGATTCGCCTGCATCGGCTCCACCATCGACAAGCGCAATCCGGATACCGCATCACGCGTGCGAAACAAACGCCCGGCATCACTCAAATGGGTATACGCGAGCGAGCGGTCATACTCATACATACCGGCATGGAAGATGCCTGTCACGGTAAACCGACGGGTACGCGGCATCATACCGGCTGGCGTCATCGTGCCCTGAGTTGTCAACATCACAACCCTATCACCAACCGACAAGCCCAACTCGTCCGCGAGCACGGAACCGATAACCAGACCGTAACCGCGCGGCACAAGGTCACTCAGACTCCCCTCACGCATCAAGTTACCAATACCTGAAGTTGCTAACTCTTCATCCGGGTTAATCCCATGCAGTTTCACGCCCGCGATATCAATATCAGAAACCAGTATCCCCTGCCCTTCAACATAGGGCGAAGAACTGACAACACCCGGATTAGCGGCAGCCAAATCCTGCAGATAGCCATAGTCAGAAATATTACCGTCGATGCCGGTAATGGAAGCATGCGATACGATCGTAAGAATGCGATTACGCACTTCATATTCAAAGCCGTTCATCACCGACAGCACGACAATTAATACGGTCGTTGCAAGCGCAATACCGACTACCGAGATCATCGAAATAAAAGACACGAAACGTCCCTTATTCCGCGACCGCAAATAGCGCAACGCGATACTAATTTCATACGGATTAATAAAGGGTGCGACGTTACTCATAACGCAGCACCTCAGATGGCTCGACACCGGCGGCCCGCATCGCGGGGTAAATTGTGGCAAGCACCGTCACCAGCAAAACAATAATACTGGTGCCGAGCACATCGCTCCAGTGCAGATCTGCTGGAAGACTCGTGAGGTAATAGACATCGCCCGGCATAAACTGAAAACCAAACAGGTTTTCGAGCAGCGGCGCCAACGTCGCGACATTAAGGGACAAGTACACGCCCAGCGCTATACCGCACAAACAACCCAGCCAACCAATTACAGTGCCCTGAAATACGAATACACCCACGATGGTTTGACGTGAACAACCCATCGTCCGCAGTATCGCAATGCCCCCGCGTTTCTCTGTCACCACCATCACCAGGCTCGCAACAATATTAAAAGCTGCAACACCGATAATGAGGGATAACAACAATCCCATCATGATTTTTTCGATACGCACGGCACGGAAGTAACTGGCGTTTTCGATGCTCCAATCGCTCAACACGAGGTCATCACGACCAACAGAATTACGGCGCCACGACTGCATGATTTCATTGACCGCAAAAATGTCGTTAACACGCACTCGCAGTCCACCGACCTTACCCTGCATTAATGCTAGTTCCGCGGCATCTTCGATATGCACCAGAGCACGCACAGAATCATGATCCTGCAGCCCCATCTCAAAAATACCCGCCACTTCAAAACTACGAATAGTAGAGGTGAAACCCGTGCCTTTAGAAGACCGCTGCGGTACCAGCAATGTTATACGGTCGCCGGTCAACACACCCATCTGCCGGGCCAGACCGATACCCAGCAATAAACGTGAGCTATCGGGTTGCAGCGCATCGTATGAACCGCTCACCATGTGCTCACTGACGGTAGACAAGTTCGCTTCGGCATCGGGGTCGATACCGGTAAGAATTGCACCGCCGAGATCACGGCCGGTCGACAGCATGACTTCCATTTCGATAAACGGCGCAATAGCCTCAACACCGGGTGTTGCTGCCAGCTCGCTACTGAGTTCCTGCCAGTCGGCAATGCCCTGCTTGCTGCTCACACTCGCATGCGAGGTCATGCTCAGCAGACGGTCACGCAGCTCATTCTCAAAGCCGTTCATTACCGAGAGCACAACAATCAGTGCAGCAACCCCCAGCATCACACCCAGCACTGAAGCCAAGCTCACAAATGACACGTATTGATTCGCATTGCGCGCGCGTAAATAGCGTAAACCAATAAAAACCAATAGCGGCTTCTTCACACTAGAACCTCATGGGAATCACGCAAATAGAGGACTTCCACCGCAGACGCAGTGCAGTACACCATTCCGTGATGGTTTTCTATCGATTGGTTAGTTTCACGCATATTGAGGCGGTGCTATAGTCGCCGGAAGGTATAAAAATACGAGGTTACCATGCTGCGCAACGCTTTGTTTACTTTGGTTCTAGCCACATTCAGCTTTCCTTTAGCTGTAAGTGCAGACACATTACTGGTCGAAGGAATAGACACTACCGAAGCCGGCAGTGACCAACGCCCTTCCCGTGGCATGAGCATGGGTAAAGTTCGTGCCCAATGGGGTGACCCGGCCGCCAATGCCCCTGCCGTCGGCGATCCGCCAATCACCCGCTGGCAATACAATGGTTTTGTTGTGTATTTTGAATACGACACCGTGCTTCACACGGTCGCACAACGCAAAGCCCCCTAATACGAACTAGTACGAACGTTACGAGCGGTTCGTCTGCGTAATACGCTGCCGAAATACTGAGCGGCTTTCTCCCATCTAGCCAAGCATCCGCTTGGGTGCTGTGGGATAATCGCGCAACTTCCAAACCCGTAACACTCAAACCAGGACACCGCGGACATGGCGACCGCCCTGCTACCGGAAAATTTGATTGCTTCCGGCCAGACCTCGAACATTCAGCTTGGTCAGGCATACGGCTGTGCGCCTGCATTATTCCTCGCCGAACTCACGCAACAGCAGGCGAACCTCAGCAAGCCCCGCCCAATTCTCGCTATCACTGAGAGCGTTGCCAAGGCCGAAACGCTGATGCGCCAACTGCGTTATTTTCTGGGCGACAACGGCAATGCAGCACTGCTAAGCGACCCGGAAACCCTGCCATACGATCGTTTCAGCCCGCATCAGGACCTTATTTCCCGACGCCTGAAGGTGCTCAGCGAACTGGCCCAAGGGCAGATACAAATCCTGATTATTGCCAGCCCCACACTGTTCTACCGGTTGCCGCCACCCGACTATATTCGTGCCCACGGCATCACGTTGCGAAAATCCGAGAGATTAACTCTGGAGGATTTCCAGCAGCGCCTCGAGAGCAGCGGTTATGAGCGAGTGAGTCAGGTTAATCATCATGGTGAATATGCTCTGCGCGGCTCACTCATCGATGTGTTTCCGATGGGCTCAGACAACCCCGTAAGAGTCGACTTCTTTGATGATGAAATTGAGTCATTACGATTGTTCGACCCGGACTCACAAATTTCATTGGATGCAATCGATGAAATTCACAGTCTTCCCGCGCGCGAATTTTCCCTGCATGACGAAGGCATCAAAACCTTCCGCAGCCGTTTTCGCGAGCGCTTTGAGGGCAACCCCAGTCTTTGTGATGTGTACCGGGATGTATCCGAAGGTCGCAGCCCCGGTGGTGTAGAAAACTATTTGCCGCTGTTCCATGAAACCACTGCGGGCATCTGGGACTACATTCATAAAGACACATTGATCGTCACGCTAGGCCAGGTTGCAGGCGTGATGAAAACCAACTGGGAACAGATTGCTCAGCAATACGAGCAATACAGCCACGATATCGAGCGTCCTGCACTCAGCCCGGAGGAACTTTTTATTCCTCTGTCTGACCAGCAACAACAACTTGAGAACAGGGACACGATCAATCTTGTCCTGAATGAACTGCCACGTGACGGCGCAAACCTGCCGGCCAAACCCGCCCCGGCTGTACTCATTAACAGCCATGCCGAGGAACCGGCGCAGGCTCTGGCCGATTGGCTCGAAGGCGCTAACGGGCGCTGCCTGATTGCAGCCGAATCGCCAGGACGGCGCGAGATGCTGACCGACCTGCTCC
>CBDTTT010000165.1:0-4678 GCA_965363345.1 uncultured Chromatiales bacterium | reverse complement strand
GGAGGGTTACTGCCACACCAATGCCAATAAACAGCACCAATAGAAGGGCAAACAGCCACGATAAGGTTTTAGTTAATCCACGCATAAGCGTATTAAACCACCGGACGGTGGGCTGGGACTAGCATCAATAATTATTCGGCGTTGTGGCAGACGGCTTCGACGTTATTACCATCGGGATCAAGCACAAAGGCGCCGTAGTAATTGGGATGATATTCAGGACGCAAATCCGGAGCGCCGTTGTCGGTTGCACCAGCGCCAATTGCCGTCTCATAAAACCGATCTACTGCAGCTCTATCTGCAGCAGCAAATGCCACATGGTTTTTGCCCGATGCTTCGGGCGAAGCAAAAATACTAAACTCTGGTTTCTTATCAACCCCGAAACCGGCCCGGCTTTCGCCCTGTTTTACTATCGTGTATCCCATAACTCCAAGCACGCAGCTGTAAAAACTCACGCACTCATCGAAAGCTACTACGGGAATACCAATATGGTCGAGCAGGAATGCGTCACTCAAAGTGGTAACGGCCACTGATTCATGCCGGCAACAAAAAAACCTAACGCCAATACTGCAAGCACGGTTCTAAACCCGTGCACCAGCCGCCATCGCTTAAACATCGCAGCGACTGCAGAGCCAACATTGCTGGTTTCACTGTCTGCAATTATACGAGTGACCGGAGAAACGAATATCGCACTGAGAGGAAACATCACGAGCAACATGAGTGAACCAACTAAGAATGCAGAACTGCGATTACCGATCCAGGCATAAATTCCCGCGCCACAACCAATAAAGATAATCGCGATCAGAACCGGCACGCCATTATCTGAAACCTTCCGGTAAAACTGCATCGACTGCAGCTCTTCTACCGAAACGCTGCGGGAGCGCTCGACAATACTCAAGTACACGCAGAGTACCGCCCATATTCCTGCACAGATTGTTGCAACCCACTCAGCCACAATGGTTCCACTTAGTTGTTAATTATCACCAGTCTAAGCGCTCGTGACGGAGATTAAGCGGAACTCCATCCCAAATATCCATCTGTCGGGCTTTTTAGGCGGCTCACAGGGCCTTCAGGAAGGACAATGGAGGAATACCCTCAGTCTCGAAGTGACCATCAAGCTGTTGCAGCTGCTGAGCTGAAAACCCAATAATCGCCAATGACTCCATTAATCGTCGCAATAGAACGAGCAGTTCTTCGGATGATTGGGCAATGCGGGCTGCGCCTATGAACTGGCCTTCAAAACCCGAATGCGGGTCGAGAATGTTGTCTGAGATAAATCGAGCAATAAGGATAACTGCACGACGCAGTTTGTCGATGTCTTGAGTTACATCTGTGGCAGTAGTGTCAGACATAAACCGCTGGCTTGGTTAGCCTAGATTTTCATTCCGGCTTCTTCGGCGAGGTCGCGGATGTACTTGTTCTGCTTGTCGACCAAAATAACTTTTGCTTCAATAGGTTTGTCAGATAATTCAAAACCCATAATCACAATTTCTTCGCCTTTGGAAATGTTGTGTGCTGCAGGACCGTTCATGCATATATCACCGGAACCACGTTCACCCTCAATCACATAGGTTTCCAAACGTGCTCCGCTGTTGCTCGCGATCAACACTTTCTCATTCAACCATAGACCAACCCTGTCCATAAGGTCACGGTCGATAGTGATACTGCCAACGTAATCAGGGTCTGCCTGAGTGACGGTGGCTTTATGAATTTTTGAACTGAGTACCCAACGCACTGGTAGCTCTCCGACTTAAAAACTGCAAAAAATGTTCTGTTGAACAATGCGCCCACGCGCAACAAATAAACTCTACGCCAGGGCTTGAAGGTGCGCAATCCTACCAGAATTGCGCTGATAGTCAGCTATCCGGCGGTATTTTCACCATCTTATGACTTATATAGGATGAATTTGGCTTAAAACAAGGGCAAATAAGCCCCTCACGCATTAGATCAGACTGCGAAAAATCAAAAATACCGCCGCCAAAGCCGATACACCAAGCACCAGCCAGCGAACCCCCGCCTGATTGAGGCGAGCTGTCAGATGCTGGGAGGCAAAATAGCCTGCGAGAAACCCGGGCATCAACCAGACCGCCGATGTCATTTCTGACAAACCAAAGCGACCGAAGCCGGCAAGCACAAAAAGAATGAGCATTGAGGCCGTCGTGTACAACAATGCCAAGGTACTGCGAATAACGGGGGCGCTGGCATGCTGATATAAAATTGCGAGCACAGGGGCACCTATCCCGGTGCTCGCCCCCATAGTTCCGGCAGTAATCCCGGCTATCAAGCCGCTGCTGCGTGTAAGTGGCACACGCAACGACAAAGCTGTAAGCAGCACCCCCAATAAAATAGCTATACCAAACACGATGCCCAGCTTATCGAGGCTGACGCGATTTAATATGAAGGCACCGATCACCGCGCCGGGCACGATCCCACACAAAATGACCGCGACATTTTTGTAATCAATATGACGCCGCCCCCTAAATGCCATCAATCCGGAAAGCGACATACTGGCCATCACCATAGGTCCGGGCAATAAAGCCATATCAATGAGGGCTATAACCGGGACCATTAAAAAGCCGGTACCTACACCTGTGAGTGTTTGCACGATGGAGCCGGCAAAAATAGCGAGCGCAGCGTATATAAAATCAATCCATGCCATCCGACTATTCAGCCCTGACCAAAAGACTCGCCATCCGCGAGATACGCCAATTCTGCTGCTGTGGATTCGCGATTTAGCGCAGCGTTACGATGAGGGAAACGGCCAAACTGCTCAATAATGTCGAGATGCGCCTGCGCAAAATCTCTGGTGCCACTCACTAACGGTCGCCACTCTTCGTCCACCGATTCCACCAACTGCTGATACAAAGCTACGCCCTCACGTTGGCGTTCAAGATCTTCTATATGTTGATACGGCATTAGGAAAAATACCTGCTCGATAGGCGTAAGCGATTCAAGATAGGCAAGCCGCTGCCCGACCAGAGTTAAACCGAACGCCAATGCATCGTGCTTAAAGGCCGCGCCGGTGCCGCGATACAGGTTTCTTGGAAACTGATCCAAGACCAGAATCAGCGCGAGGCAATCACGCGGATCACCACCCCAATCTGAGTAATCGCCGATTGCTGCAGGCTCGACTAAATCTGCAAATCGATGCTGTATGTCGGCATCGGTTGCATCACTAGCCTCAAACCAGAAACCCATTCTTTGGGCGGCGGCTTGCGCATCATTCGCTGAATCAGCAAACCAATAATCAAGAACATCTGACGACGTCATTATCCGGCACCCGCACTTACTTTATGAAGCAACAACACAATAACTATTAGACTACGCCAAACGCACTACAACAAAAATACCCAACATCGTAAACGCAAGCGCCAACTTAACCGCTGTCCCCAATAACAGACCAACGGTTGCTCCCCAGCCGGCGCGGCTAGCCGCTGCAATCTCCCTGCTTACTGTCAGTTCACCGATAACAGCACCGACAAACGGTCCCAACAAGACTCCGGGAATACCGAAGAAAATTCCGACAATTGCACCAATCGTCGCGCCCACAATAGAGCGTGTCGATGCGCCATAACGCTGGGCACCTAGTGCTCCGGCAATCACATCGACCGCATAGGTTAACAAGGCAAGCACTGCTAGTGCGGCGATTGTCCAATCACCCACATAGGCAAAGTTCTCTGCCCATGCTGCCAATACCAGACCACCAAACAACATCGGTGCACCCGGCAATGCGGGCAACAATAATCCTGCCATACCAAAGCCGATCAAAAGAACAGCAGGTATGAGTAGCAAAAGTTGTGAGGTCATCGAGTGACCGGAAGAAATATCGTCAAGAGGATTTACTGCCGGGGCCGAAGAAGAACCAAATGATTAGACCCAAAAGAGGCAGCAATAACACAACCAGAATCCAAAGGGCTTTAGAACCGGTGCCTGCGCTGCTCTGAGCGATCTTCAAAATGGCATAGATATCTGCCAGCAAAATGAGAATTCCAAAAATTCCGCCTGTCTGCATGTTGATCGCCTCTAAGATTGAAGTTGGTTGCTAAGCTACTGCTACGACACAGTATCAATCTGGGCGTCCAGACTCAATTAGCACTAGCTTCTCACTGCGTGATAGCTGCTTAATTGCGTATTCACGCCGCTGGGCTACAGAGCGATCAATCACTGCTTCGCTATACACCAATGTCACCGGTGTTCTGCTGCGGGTATAGCGCGCACCTTTACCCGAGTTATGCGTTGCTATTCGGGCGGCAACATCGACAGCAACGCCGGTATATAGGCTGTCGTCGATACAGCGCACTATATATACATGCCATGGGGATTCGGTTGCTTCGCTCACGCTCATACTCCGGCTACTCTTGTGTATAGTAGTCGACCCTTAAACAACATCCACCCAAAAAGTTTGTGCAATGACCCTGGTTCGATTCGATGAAGTCTCTCTTGAGTTTGGTGATCAGCCGCTGTTAAAAGCCGCATCATTTGCCATTGAACGCAATGAACGAGTCTGCCTGATTGGGCGTAACGGCGCTGGCAAGACATCACTACTAAGGTTAATCACCGGACAAATTCAACCGGATTCAGGTGAGGTTCACTACTCCAGCAACCTGCGTATTAGCCAGCTCGAACAGACGATGCCAGAGGCTGAGGATCGCACCGTAGCAGCCATCATACGCAGCGGGCT
>CBDTTT010000164.1:0-4688 GCA_965363345.1 uncultured Chromatiales bacterium | reverse complement strand
GCCTGCAATCGGAGCCTCGCCTAATCGCTTTAACAACGCATCCATAAATAAAACCCCTCAGAAAACAGAATAACTGTTGATTTAGTGTCGATTGGTTATCTATTAGGCGAGGGACTCGCACAAGCGACAATTCCCGAATACTCTATCATGCAGTAGTCAAAGAGCTTGCACGAACCAAGCAGTTGCTGGTGCTGAGCTAAGTTCAGTTTCTAGCGGGCAATAGGCGTGTCAGAGCTGGCTCTTGATGGGCATTAGTTTCAGGAAGCCAACTTTAAATCGCAGCCACCAGCTGGTGTCGGGTTCTGTCGTGTAGACAACCCGATCTGGGCCACTATCATCCACCCATTCAATATTGTTTTTCTCGTTAAGTCTTAGTTTATAGGTGTGGTCGCCGACGCCTTTGTCTAAATCATCCAGAATCGCATTGCCGATGACTTCCGACTTGATGATAACGCCGAGTTCGGTATTGATAAATGCTGAGCGTGGATCAAAATTAAACGAGCCCAGAAAGAAGGTGTTGTTATCCACAAGAAATGCTTTGGTGTGCACTGTAGCGAGTGATGCGCCTTTGCCACCGCGATCGACGCCAGACAGTTTCGCATTGTTTTTTACTTCATAAAGGTTTACGCCCATCTTGAGCAGGGGTTTTCTTGACGGCACGTATCCAGAGTGAACTATAGCGTGATTGTTTGCAGCTAGTGAGTTGGTTATGACAGAGATATCAATGCCTTTGTCTACGAGCTCCTGAAACCCTGCTTCGCCCTTTTTACGGGGCACAAAGTAAGGAGAAATAATAACAAGCTGTTCTTCGGCGCTGTAGATGCTTTCACGCAGGGGTGTGACTATTGATGCTGCTGTCTTCGCCTTTTTCTTGTCTGATTTGTCGGGTGAGTCATAAACCAGTTCGTAGTCTGCCCAGATAATAGGATTGTCCGACGTGGTGTCTTCCCTAATGGTTTCCCAGCTTTCGTTAAATGCTTCGGCGTATTGAGTGCCCTTAAAAGATTCTAGAGCCTCCTGAATGTTGATTCGTAATTGCGCTAAGCGTGCGTCTGTATCTTCAGGCACTTTGGTGAAACCCGGAACTGGCACGGCAGCTACGTGATTCCAATAGATGTCGAACATTGTTGAAACATCTGTTACTACCGGACCCACTCCGAAGACATCTAGATCACCGAAATTAACGTCATCCCGTGCATTAAAATACTCATCGGCAATGTTTCTACCACCAATAATGGTTGTACGATTATCTGCGGTGAACGATTTGTTATGCATCCGTCGGTTTAGCTTCGAAAACCTCCAGAAGTCCAGGCCGCGGGCGTTGCGTGTATAGAATGGATTAAAGATTCTGATTTCGAAATTTGGATGAGCATCAAGTGCCGCCATACCACCGTCATAGTTTTGTGTCTGGATGTCATCTAGCAATAGCCGCACTCTGACGCCACGGTCGGCCGCCTGGAGCAGCGCCCCGATGAACACAAGGCCGACTTTGTCATCTGAAATAAGGTAGTACTGCGCGTCTAGAGTCTTTTCGGCCTGCTCGGCCATGAGTAACCTGACGGCAAGTGCTTCAATGCCATCATTTAATAGATAGAACCCTGATTCGCCGTCAGCGCCTTTTGGGATGGCTTCGTAGCGTCTGCCGAGCAGTGTGTCATCGGTATCGTCGATGTATTGGCTGGCTTCTTTGGGGTAGTCGTAATCTACGGTCGCACAACCGCTGATTAGCAACAGAGCCAAGATGGTGAAAGCTATACGCAGTTTATTGTTTGGCGACATGTACGCCGCAGCCTTGTGTGCCATCTATCCGGTACCCCCACAGTAGCGACTATCTTAAGCTATTTTATTGTGGAGTGAATACTTTGCAGCAATGGGCTTGGGGCAGATAGTGCAGGCTGAGCCTGCTCCAACTAATGGGCCAAACAAATAGGTCAGCCTAATGGCTTTATTTCCGACGCAGCGTGTTTGATCTGATACTTGCGTAGAAACTCAGCTATGAACAATAGCAGTGGTAACGCTATCATCCAGGTGATTCCTGTAACGAATACGAACTCAAATTTGCTGCTTGCGTAAGTTGCCGTGCCGAGTTTTACGCCGAGTGTGTAACCGAGCGGCCCGATGATCGCGCCTATAACTGCAGCAAGTACATAGCGTTTTTGGAGCCAGCGCAGTGCTCCATTCATTATTAATGCAAAGTTGGCCCACAGCACCATGATCCAGAGCGGAGCGAAGCTTTCTGATGGCCAATGTTCTTCATAGCTCAGCACCCCAGCGTGAATATTGATGGTGTCTACGGCAGCGCCCAGAATCACTGCTATTACCACCAAAATAAAGTCAGCGGTGGCATGTGTTGATGTCTTGTAGTGCCAGATAAAGAAACCGAGCAAGCCCACTGCACCAAGCCACGGAAACCCAATCGATACGCCAGCAAGACTCAAGGCGTATACGATTTTGAATAGGATTAGATTAGCTGCCGATTTCATTATTTAGTCTTTGAGACGCACAGTCGTTTAGCTGCCGTCGTCTTTAGGCTTATCGGCATTGCTGCCAGCCTTCTTTTCACCTTTTACGTCACTAAGCAGGATTGCAACAAAGCAGCCCAGTGCAACTGTAACAGCGAGGATTGATACAAATATGTCCATGTCATTCTCCGATAGCTTGTCGTTACTTCTAACGGTTTAGGAAGTTTAACGGTTTAGGGAATTTTATCTCTGTGTATGGATGAGTATTCGCTATTTACAGAGAACGGATGCCGGTTCGCTGTAACAAATGTGTAACTTGTGCAGGAGCCTTCTAAGTCATGCCAGCTAAGGGTTTCCAGCGCTTGCCATTCTTATGTAAGGGGTTCGCTATAGGGATTGAGGAATGCGCTAGAATACGCTGCATGAACACAGCCACAAAGTTAGTCACCTCAGCCCTGTCGCATTGTCTATTTCTATTGGGTCTATTTCTATTAGGCGGGTGCAGTACGCTGCAGTCCGACTTTGAGGAGCCTACGGTGCAGATGGTCGGGCTTCGCATGGCGCCATCTGATGACAGTCTGCCGCGTTTTGAGATCGACCTAAGAGTCATTAATCCCAATCGGTCTGAGATTAAACTCGCGGGTGCCTCATACAGTATTAGCCTCGATAACTTCGAGTTGGTAAAGGGCGTTGCTTCTGATTTGCCTGTCGTACCGGCTTACGGTGAAGCCCAGTTCACATTGCCTGCAAGCTTGAGTTTGATGCAGGGCTTTCGGCTTATTACAACACTCGCAAATGAGCCTCGTGACCGTATATCTTATGAGATGAAAGCGAAGCTCGATACGGGTGTGTTTACACCATCGATACGTATCAGCGAAGAGGGCGAGATATCCCTGTCAACGTTGAAAGCAACCCGCGGCACGATGAAGTAGCTATTGCCCTATAAGCGGTAAGTCTAAGTTTTTTTCTGCCCGTATTTGTTGCACTTACTGCTGGGCAGCTTGCTGACTGCGTTGCAAGATCGTTGCAACCGCCGAGCTGATCTCATTCGCGTTATTGTATTTCTCACGTACCGATTCCAGATAAGCGATGGCGGCTAATGGTTGGCCGGTAGCTTCAAGCGCTAGTGCGTAGGTTATGGCATAGCGTACTTCGGTGTCTGAGAGTTCTGCTGCATCCCTGAAGTAGGGTAGTGCCTCTTCGACACGTTTCTGCCTAACCAGACTTAGACCGAGCATTTGTTTCAAAGTCGGCTGTCTCGGCAGTCGTGTGATGCCCTTGAGTAATAACTGCTGGCCTTCCGTTTCCCTCTGTTGCAAGCGATACAGGTCTGATAGGTTAATGTACACGGGCACAAAATCAGGGTTGATGCTTAGTGCTGTCAGATAGGCATCTTCTGCTTTGCCAAGCCGCTGTAAGTCGCGGTAGATGTTGCCGAGATTAACGTGTGATTCAACTCTTTCCGAATTCACCATCTGGGCGGCAATGTATTCATCAACAGAAGTGTTGACTTGTTGTTGAGTACTCCCACTTAGCGCATCTGCCCCTAAGCTTAATACTATTGGCAAGGCTTCCAGTCTGATGGCTTTTACCGGGTCTTGCAGTAGTGGCGGGGCCAGCTGTGCCTGAGTTGCGGGGGTAGTGTAGTTCAGGCCCCGTGTAGCGCCCCAGCGCAGCATGGTGTTATCTGAATTCAGGTTCTCAACAAGTAGCTCCAACGCATCAGGGCTCAGCGTAAATAAGCCGTTTGAGAATGCTGTCGCCTTAATGATGTCCGGTGTTTCTGCACCGCTTGTGAGTTGTTCGATGTCAGCCGGGTTGGGCGTTGAGTTTGCATTGAGCGCCGCTGCAAATGTTTCGCTCCAGTGATCGCCTGGTTTTACTCCGGCTGCCTTAAGTATGTCGCTTGCCCAAGCCGAGGTTTTATCGGTATGACAATTTTGACAGGCATCGGGCGTGCCGTAGGTTTCGCTCAGCCAGGGTTTGGGAGTTCGGAAACTGTGGTCATGTCTTGCGTCGACCTGCATGTAGGTGGTCGGCGGCATATGGCATTCGACGCAGTCGGCGCCAGCTGAATCGGGTTTATGCAGATGGTGTTTTTCGGTTGCAAAGGTCTCCGCCGCATGACATTGCAAGCAGACCTGTGGTCCGGGTGCGCGCAATTCAAGGCTGTGGGGGTTGTGACAGTCGCTGCAGGTGACCCCTTGCCGATGCATTTTGCTTTGG
>CBDTTT010000163.1:0-4713 GCA_965363345.1 uncultured Chromatiales bacterium | reverse complement strand
GTCACTACGCGATCGATCCCGGATATAGACACCATGTCGGCGACCAGCTTGGCAGTAATCGGTGCACGCGCGGCGCGAGGGCGACGATCCTGACGCGCGTAACCAAAATAAGGAATGACGGCGGTAATCCGCGCAGCAGAGGCCCGCTTGCAGGCATCCGCCAGAATCAGCAATTCCATCAGGTTGTCGTTTACAGGCGGGCAGGTCGACTGAACAAGATAGACCTCGCGACCGCGAATATTCTCCAGAACCTCAACGGCGATTTCACCGTCACTGAAGGTGCCTACTGAGGCCTTACCTAATGGGAGTTGCAGGTGGCGCGCAATCTTCTGGGCGAGTTGTGGGTTCGAATTACCCGTCAACAACATCATGTTGCCGGTATCGACATCTCTATCAGTGCGTAGCTGTGCCATGGGTTAAGCGACTCCCGGTGGAAAAATTGGCTGGGGCGGCAGGGATCGAACCTGCGAATCACGAGATCAAAACCCGTTGCCTTACCACTTGGCTACGCCCCAATAAACTCATTGGAAACTGCTTCAGCGCGTTAATTAAAAGCAAATCCTTGTCCGGAAGCGCTGGCAGGGCGGTATTGTGAATGTGACGACGCAGGGCTGTCAAACCAAATTCACATTCAGAGCAAAGACTGGCTGCCGATTATGGCGAATCTGATAAATTCCAGTCGTCCACAACCAACCTGAGCCGCACATCAGAACCCTCCACCTGCAGCTTTGCAGGTAACAACCGTCCATCAACCAACGCAAAGCGCTGATATTGCACAAGCCATTCAAGCTGTTGAATTGATATCAGTTCTCCCGACTCCGAGTACTGCTGCTGATACGGATAAGCCGGGTTAGGAATACCCAGCAGCCAATAACGGATGCTGCCCGCGGGAAAACTCCAGCCCAGTTGCTCGGTCAGAAACTTCTCAGCCGCATCGTCACCGCTGTAACGATGCTGCACATCCAAATCAGCGCCGCGCACCGTGACTTCATCCGGCACCCAATGAATATTCATCGCTCCCGCGCCCAATGGGCCAGCCAAACGAATATCTGTTGTGTCGCCGGCCTGCTGCCAGCTTATCCGCCCCTGCCCGCCACCGGATGATTGCTTCACGGCAATACGGCCTTCCACAGACCAGTCGGTAAGCGCTGATAACCGCGCAATACGCGCTGCGGCTTCTGAATTATCGGGTGCTCGGCTTTCCTGTAATGAAGAACATGCTGAAACCAATACAACAACAAACAAAAACAGCAAACGGCTCAACGCCGGGAACACTGCAAACCAGCTCAAGAAGTATTCCTTTGGATAGTCTCGCGCAAAATCATATGCTGCGGAGAATCCTGCAAAGCGAGCCTCCAGATAATCGTCGCTTCACCCCGACGTCCCGAGCGCCACAGCACTTCACCTAAATGCGCCGAAATTTCCGGATCGAAATTGAGTGCATAGGCCCGTTCCAAATACTCCAACGCCTGCTCATTTTTGCCCTGTCGATAGAGTACCCAACCCATACTATCCAGATAAGCCGGGCTGTCGGGGCGCTGCTTTAAAGCCTTAGCAACAAGCTTCTCGGCCTCACGCAACTGAATGTTCCGGTTGGCTAAGGTATAGCCCAAAGAATTCATGCCGTCTGTATTACCCGGCTCTATGGCCAGCGCTTCGCGAAAGGCCGCAACCGCGCCATCAACATCGCCCATCGAATCCAAGGCGGCGGCGCGAGCAAGCATCAGATTAATGTTGTCAGGCTGATACTCGAGCGAACGGTTATAAGCCTCAAATGAATCCTCACTGCGCCAATAACGCGCATACAGGCCGCCTTTAGCACTCCAGATATCGAAACCTAAGCGCGGAAACTGCGCGTAGACCTCATCGAGATGGGCAATCCCCGCATCCAGATCACCGACCTGCCCCAGAATATCGGCGATCGCAATTTGCGCCGAAATCAACAACGGGCCTGAGCGCACCTGAGAAAAATAGCGCAAAGAATCCAGGTACTGACGTGATGTTTCTGACATTTTGGCCAGATAGTAATTGCTCTCATTGTTGTAATAACCGGCGGACAGCAACTTATTAAAGTTATTCCAGGCTGACACCTGATCGTCTTCGCCCATGCTGATAATTGCAGTTATGCGCGTGAGCTCCGGCACAAAGCCGTAACGCTCGCCCATATCATCAAGATAAGCCAAGGCCTCTGTGACATCGCCGGAATTCGCCAGCAAGCGGGCATATTCGAGCTCTAGTTCGAGTTCACGCTCCGCAGCTATCAGATCCCGCATTTCCTCCAGGCTGCGCTCTACCTCACCCGATATCATCAGCCCCCTTAAGCGAACAATCTGAGCTTGTCGTAAACCCGGCTCTTGCACTAAAACGGCATCTGCATTCTTTACTGCTAGTGCACCATCACCTGAACGCATCGCGGCATTAGCAAGTGCCAGATGAGCTCCGGGTTGAGCAGGGTAACGCTGCAGAAACTTTTCAAGCACTTCAACACTGGTGGCGTACTTACCCGCAACGGCCATTTCAGACTCGAGGACAAGATAATCGCCCTCGCTGCGTTGACCCACTGCAGGCATAGACTTTTCAAAGTATTTAAATGCCTGACCCGCATTCTTTTTACCTAAATAAGCCATCCCCAAATAACCACTTGCGAGCGTGCTCTCAGGATCTAGTTGCACCCAGCGCCGGGCAGCCGAAAACATGTACGCAACATAACCGTATTCATAAGAATATTCGGTAGCACGCTGCGCCATCTGAGCATCGTCTGAGATTTGAGCCGCCGCGAGGTACTCCTGTGCAGTAATGTAGTAATCACCGCGTTGCATGGCGATCTCGCCCATCAGCATGTGATAGCCGGCATCCGGAACATAATCCGGTGCTGATACCGATTTAGGCATGGGGGGTTGCTGGGACACGGTGCTGCAGGCAACCAGCAGCACGCTCAATAGCAGCCCTTTAAGGACCGCGGATATTCTGGCTAATACACTCATATCAACGATAATACACAGCTAGACCAACAATATTTAGCAGATTCTGCATAACACCCGAACTGCGATGGTTTGCATTATTACTGTTCGCCTCGGCAGAGAATCACGGTAAACTCCGCAGCGGCTTACCGACACCGCCGCACTTATTCCGATTGCTCAACAATAAGTTGGATTTAATTGAAAGATTCCATCGCAAACAAACTGGAACAGCTCGTAGGACGACACGAGGAAATTGGCAACCTGCTCTCAGACCCTGATGTCATCCGCGATCAAAATAGATTTCGTGACCTCTCACGCGAGTATTCAGAGCTCGATCCGATAGTAGACCTGTTTGCCGGCTATAAGGGTGCGAGCGACGATCTTGTTTCAGCCAATGAAATGCTCGAAGACAGCGACCCCGAAATCCGTGCGATGGGACAGGAAGAAGTGTTGGTGCTAAAAAAAGGCATCGAAGAGATTCAGGCCGAACTCCGAAAACAACTGATTCCCGCCGACCCGCATGACAAAAGCAATATCTTCCTTGAGATACGCGCAGGTACCGGCGGCGATGAAGCCGCTATTTTTGCCGGCGATTTGTTCCGCATGTATTCACGTTATTGTGAAACCCAGCGCTGGAATGTTGAAGTTCTCAGCACTAGTCATGGTGATCATGGTGGCTACAAAGAAATCATCTGCCGTGTCGAAGGCAAAGGCGCCTACTCAAGGTTGAAATTTGAATCGGGTGCTCATCGGGTACAACGCGTGCCTGAAACCGAAACACAGGGTCGCATTCATACGTCGGCCTGCACGGTGGCGGTACTGCCCGAATCCGACTCTATCGAAGAGGTAGACATCAACCCGTCCGACTTACGCATCGATACCTATCGCGCATCCGGAGCGGGTGGGCAGCACGTCAATAAGACCGACTCTGCCGTGCGCATAACCCATATACCCACCGGCACCGTGGTCGAATGTCAGGACGAACGCTCACAGCACAAGAACAAAGCCCGCGCCATGTCGCTACTGGCTGCCAGAATGCTCGACACCCAGCAACAGGCTCAGGCCAGCGAACGCGCCGAGCAACGCCGCAGCCTGGTGGGCAGTGGCGATCGCTCAGAACGCATCCGCACCTACAACTACCCCCAAGGGCGTGTGACCGATCATCGGATCAATCTAACCCTGTATAAACTGGATGGCATCATTGCGGGCGACCTCGGTCAACTAATTGAACCCCTCAGTAACGAATACCAAGCTGATCAACTTGCCGCTATCGAAAGCAACGACTAAGTATTTAAAGCACCAACCGGAAAAACTCATGACTGCACTTGTAGACACCATCGGCAATACGCCCCTTATTCGCCTTAACGACGCTTCGGAAGCCACCGGCTGCGAAATTCTTGGCAAAGCTGAATTCATGAACCCCGGCGGGTCGGTTAAAGATCGTGCAGCATTGGGCATGGTTCGTGCCGCGGAAGCCAGCGGCGAACTAAAACCGGGCGGCACCGTTGTTGAAGGCACCGCCGGCAATACAGGTATTGGCTTGGCGGTCGTCTGCAATTCACTCGGTTACAAAACCGTCATTGTGATGCCGGACAACCAGAGTAAAGACAAAGTCGACACACTCATGGCATACGGTGCGGAAGTCATTCAGGTGCCTGCAGTACCGTTTAAAAACCCAAATCACTTCGTGCATCAGTCGCAGCGACTTGCCGCAAAGCTTAATGCAGAATCACCCAATGGCGCGGCATGGGCA
>CBDTTT010000162.1:0-4717 GCA_965363345.1 uncultured Chromatiales bacterium | reverse complement strand
CTTACTTACACCTGAGAAGTACCAGGAGGTGTTGGCCTGCGTTTCCGGTACACCCTGAGTTAACTGACGAATCACGCCGGTGTCTAGAATGTCTTTAAACATGCCAACCGGCTTTTCGGGCCAAGGAGCAATTTCAGGCTGTGGCAGACAGTCGACCAGACGCACCATGTAGTTCTGTGCCTGACCCGGATCGCTTAAAGGCTCGCTATCCAGAATCTCTTCGTAGCGATCACTATCAATTAATCGTATCCAGGCAGCATCGAATGCGGCAACGAGCTGTTCACGACCCTTGGCCGTTTCTTCTGCGCTCCAATCTCCGTTGCGAGCGGGTAGTTCATCAATCTTAGAGACAGCTTGCCCGCCATGTGCGCCAGCATTTGCCATGCCTGATACGGTGAGGCCGGCAGCTAAAGTAAACATGGCGGCTAATAGACTGTATTTCATTAGTAGGCTCCTGATAGGTCCTGAATTCGAGAATTGGTATAGCGCTAGCAGCAGCATGTGCGGCACAACTTCTATAGGTAGAGAATAAGCACTATTTACTGCCTTTGCGCAGGGCCGCGTTAATCGTGACTACCTATTGGACTAGCGGAGTGATCGGGTCAACCATCTGGTAAGTGAAACGAATCCATCTGGCAGACCTTTGGGCTATTGAAGCTCGGCATGAGGATCTTTGTTGCAACAATGGGCACCTGTATGAAATGTATCTTAGGGAAGATGAAATGCGACCAATGATTTCTGCGTTAAGCCTTGTAATCTGTTTGTCCGCCATTAGCACTGCAAATGCGCAGGGGTACTCCGAAAAAGAACTGAGAGCTGCCGACATGATTGCCGGCGAGCAGACCTGGCAGCAGTACTGCGCGTTTTGCCATACGGCAGGCGAAGGCCAGGCCGACATCACCGGCCCCAACCTTTATAAGCTGTTTAAACGCAAAGTTGGTACTAAGCCCGGCTTCGCGTATTCCGATGCATTGAAGAACGACGATCGTCAATGGACTCCCGAACTGTTTGCTGCCTATGTGCAGAATCCGGGCGAGGTGATTCCGGGCAACGTGATGCCGGCGGTGGATATTCCTGCCGACAAAGTGCTGCCGCTCACTGCCTACGTGCTGCGCACTAGCGGATCGGTCGATTGGGATCAGGCCAAGGCCGGAACGATGGCCACCGGTGGCCTCGATGCCGAGCTAAAAACCAACAACCCGGAGTTCTGGAAGCTCTATATGGAAGACACCGTGAAGTTCACGATTCCTTATGATGAGGGCACCTACAGTTTTGTGGCGTACTTTAATGATGATGGCACGGTCACTGGCAATAACCGAGGCCTGACAGGCATCTGGCGCATGCGCGATAAGCGCAACTTCTGTTTTGCCATTCAGCGTATCGCCGTTCACCCGTATGAGTTTCTGCACTGTGTGCAACCCAAGGTGCCCAAAGGTCTGGTCTACGGTGAAGTGGCCGCGAGCATTGCGCCGGTAAAAGGGTTTGAAGAGTTTCAGGTAGAGATGGCTTTCATTGAAGACCGTCCGCACCCACTTGAGGGCGATGCCCATCCCAACTACTGGACCTTCCTGTTCAGCAACACCATGCGCTATGACATTAAGGTGGATGGCGAGGTAGTTGTCGTTAATGCCCACTTTAAGCCGGATAAAACTATTGACAGCCCTGAAGGCGTTACCGGTATATGGCGCACCGAAGGCGAAAATGGCAAGCAAGATCGCCTCTGCTACAACTTTAGTGGTGTGGAAGGCGTGAGCGGCGATCTCACCGAGTGCTTTGCACTGGTGCTGATGTTTAACCCGAGAGTCGGTGCGCGCTGGCCGGCACGGTTTTCCGAGGGACCCACTTACTGGGCTGAAGTGTTTGTGGGTCAGGACTAGTTTTGCAATTAAAGCAGCATAAGAAACCAATACAAAAATTTTTGGTTATACGCATTATGTGTTGCCGCATCTGCATGTCGAACATTCAGTGTGTGAGCCGTTTTTTATGGAGAAGTAGATGATCGTTTTAAAGCGTTTTTTGATTCCAATTATGGCGATGCTGACTTTGTTGGTTGCATTGCCGGCCACGATGGCTATTGCTGGTGGCCATGAGGGCGCCAAGCCGCCGCAAGCGGTTCTGATTACGGGCGCGAACCGGGGTATAGGGTTTGAGTTTGTCCGTCAGTATGCAGATTTAGGTTGGTTGGTGATTGCTACAACCCGAAACCCCGATTCGGCTACTGAGCTCAATGCCTTTGCGGCAGAGCGCGATAATGTTGTGGTTGAGCGTTTGGACCTTCTTGATCATGAGGGCATTGATGCGCTAGCCGCCAAGTATAAAGATCAGCCTATCGACATTTTGCTAAACAATGCGGGTCTGATGCAGGGGCCTGCAAAGGGTCAGATGGTCGGCACTATTGATTATGATGAGTTTATTCGTACCTATCGGATTAATGCGATCGGGCCGCTAAAAGTATCTGAGGCTTTCTATCCAAACGTGAAGAAAAGTGACACCAAGTTGATGGCAGCACTTACTACCGGCACTGGAGAGCGCGGCATTCCCGTGCCCGGCTTCACTTTGTATAAAACCAGTAAGGCGGCACTCGATTCAATTCAGCATGAAATCGCCATTCGCTGGAAACGTCAGGGTGTTCGTGTGGTTACGTTGCTGCCCGGGCGTGTGCTTACTCATGGAGAGACTAATGGTGGTGGTGCGAATGCCGTGCCTATCGAGGAAAGCATTGCTGGCATGATTAAAGTGATGAACGAGTTTCCGATTGAGCAGACCGGGCGCACTGTGCAGTGGGACGGTGAGCTGCTCGACTGACTGCAGCCACCGACCAGATAGCATAGAAAAATGGGCCTTTATGGCCCGTTTTACTATGGTTTGAAGCGGCATTCTTATGGTGCTCCTGCTGCGCACGCTGCAGACACATGGATGTGCCGGAACCACTCCGGGCTCGGAATTGGCCGCCAATTGTGCATACTAGGGGCATTGAGTGTTTGCACCACAATGGAGCCGTTCTATGTTGCTACATACTTTTCCTATTACGCCGAATAACCGCAAGGTTGTGGCATTCATTAAGCACTTTGACTTGCCGGTTGAAATTCATAAGGTGAATTTTGCCAAGAAGGAAACGCAGAGTCCGGAGTTTGTGGCGATGAATCCCATGCGCAAGGTGCCACTGTTAGTTGATGGTGATTTTAGTTTGTGGGAATCGAATGCAATTCTCACCTATCTCGCACGATCGTTTCCTGAGACCAACACACTGCCTCCTGATATTCAGGGGCGGGCTAATGTCGATCGTTGGCTGCACTGGCAGAGTTGTCACTTGATGCCGCAAATGGGCCGTTTCAAAACGGGTGATGACACGGATCTCAGCGTGATAAATCCCTTGTTTGATGTGCTCGAGGCACAGTTGCAAAACAATGATTTTATCGCGGGCGAATTGTCTGTCGCGGACTTTGCAATTGCTGCCTATCTGATGACCAGTTTGGGCAATAAACTTAACTATGATGATTATCCGCGTTTGTCTGAGTGGCGTGACCTTGTAGGTCAGCTCAAAGGTTTTGTTGAATCAGACGTTCGTATGCCGCCAAAACCGCAAGCGTAGCAACAGAGCAGGCACTATGAGCGGCATCATTAAAAAGTATCCGTTTCTTAGCTACGTGTCGCTGGCCTATGGCTTCACCTGGAGCCTTGCCGTACCGCTGGCGTTATCTAAGCGGGGCATTATCGGTGCAGAGCTACCCCATGCACTAGAGATGATCGCCGCCTTCGGGCCTTTTGTGGCCGCGCTACTGGTGGCTAAGGCACTCGATGGCGCCACCGGCATCTCCCGTATTCTGAAGGGCCTTAAGCAATGGCGCGTGCCACGCTTCTGGCTGTTGTTCAGTATCTTTAGTCCATTTCTGTTGTTAGCTATTGCGGTTACGATCAGTTGGGTTGGTAGCGGCGAACAACCGCAGTTTGCAACCGAAAAATCACTGCACTACCTAACGCTTATTGGTCTGTTCGAGCTGATCGTGGTCGGCGGCATGGTTCAGGGCTTTGGTGAAGAGCCGGGCTGGCGGGGCTTTGCTATCCCCTGGCTCAGAAAAGCCCGTGGCCCGTTACTGGCATCGTTAGTGCTGTTCCCGTTCTGGCTCTTCTGGCATCTGCCACAGTTTCTAGGCCGCCCGGAGTTCGGCATACTGCAGTTTTTAGGCTTCGCCGCAGGCATTTTCGCCGCCACGATGTGGCTCACCCTCATTCACGATAAAACCCAAAGCATTCTAATGGCCGCCCTCTGGCACACCACCGTCAACATCGCCCGCAACATCGCACTGGCGATTTCACTGCCGATGTTTCTGACGTTTAACACGCTAATTATGTTGGGCGGGATCAGCATTGTGATTTATTGGCTGGTGAGTCGGGCGAAGTAGGGACTTTGTTAGGTGCTTCAGTTCAATGTCTGCTTTCGACCCATAGCGGACGGTCGAGTGACAACTATAAGCTGACACCTACCCCTTGCTACATGGAGGATGATGTTAATAATGGCTCAAAAGTTAAGATGGAACTCGGACTAGCATTTGCTATGCAAGAATTGAGAATGATAGAGGCGCATAGGCGAAGCCAACGAATTGACTTTACTGACAATATCCCGCATGTTTGTGGGTCTATTGACATGAGCAATTACAATATCCCATGTTGGCTCATTGGCGTGAAGAATGACTCTTACTGATAATAGAAGAAACTA
>CBDTTT010000161.1:0-4721 GCA_965363345.1 uncultured Chromatiales bacterium | reverse complement strand
AGGCTTGATCTCGCCTCCACCGCATCATGATATTTATTCAATTGAAGATTTGGCGCAGCTCATTTATGACCTGAAGAATGCCAATCCCAAGGCCCGCGTTAGCGTGAAGCTGGTGTCAGAAGTGGGTGTCGGTACTATCGCTGCGGGTGTGGCGAAAGCGTATTCCGACCATATTCTGATATCGGGCGACAGTGGCGGTACCGGTGCCTCGCCACTTACCTCCGTGAAGCATGCTGGTTTGCCGTGGGAGCTGGGTCTGGCGGAAACGCATCAGACACTGGTTATGAATGATCTACGTAGTCGTGTAACCCTGCAGACTGATGGCGGCTTAAAAACCGGTCGTGACGTTGTAATTGCAGCGTTGCTTGGTGCCGAGGAAATGGGCTTCGCAACAGCGCCGCTTATTGCCATGGGTTGCATCATGATGCGTAAGTGTCATCTGAATACCTGCCCGGTTGGTATTGCGACTCAGGATAAAGTGCTGCGTAAGAAATTTGCGGGTGCGCCCGAGCATGTCGTGAACTACCTGTTTATGGTGGCAGAAGAGGCCCGCGAGATTATGGCGCAGTTGGGTCTTCGTCGTATTAACGATCTGATAGGCCGTGTTGATTTGCTTGAGCCTCAAGATGCGATCGACCATTGGAAGTCTGATGGTCTTGATTTGGCACCGATTCTTGCTCCCGCGCAGAAGCCTCATCCGAATACTGAAGTACGCAAGACTATCGCTCAGGATCATAGCCTCGAACTCGCGCTAGATAATCGCCTTATCGAACTGGCAAAAGATGCGATTGAGAATGGTAACAGGGTCGATTTTGAAGTGCCTATCGTCAACACCAACCGCACCGTTGGCACGATGTTAACGAATACCGTGGTAAACCGCTGGGGCGAAAAAGGCCTGCCGGTCGATACGATTCATATCCGCTTTAAAGGCTCTGCTGGGCAGAGCTTTGGCGCATTCCTGGCCCGTGGTATTACGCTGGAGCTTGAGGGCGACAGTAACGATTATGTGGGTAAGGGCTTGTCCGGCGGGCGTGTGGTTATCTATCCGCCTAAGCAAAGTTCATTTGTTGCTGAAGACAATGTCCTGATTGGTAACGTCGCACTTTATGGTGCTACCGGTGGTCGCGCATTCTTCCGCGGCAGAGCCGCCGAGCGTTTCTGCGTTCGTAACAGTGGTGCGAAGACTGTTGTTGAAGGCGTCGGCGATCATGGTTGTGAATACATGACTGGCGGTGTCGTTGTTGTGCTCGGGTCCACCGGCATTAACTTCGCTGCAGGTATGTCCGGCGGTGTCGCTTACATCTGGGATAAAGCCAGCGACTTTGCCACTAAGTGCAACATGGGCATGGTCGATCTCGATCCGGTTGATGACGAAGAAGACGTTGCCGAATTACTTGAGCTTATCGAACTACATCACAAGTACACCAAATCTGCGGTTGCTAATGAAGTTCTGGACGGCTGGCCGGAAATCCTTAATCAGTTTGTGAAGGTGATGCCAACAGATTACAAACGTATTCTTCAGGAACGCAAACGGCACGACGAAGAAATGGAAGCAACGATTCACGAAGACCAAAGTAACGCGTTTTCATCGGAGGAGGGTCCCAATGGGTAAGCCAACAGGTTTCATGGAATACCCGCGCAAGAAAGTACCCTGGCGCGATGCGAACGAACGACTTCAGGACTATGGTGAGGTCTATACGTCTCCAAATGAAAAACGCCTGCAGCGTCAAGGCGCACGTTGCATGGATTGTGGCGTGCCATTTTGTCAGTCAGACACTGGCTGCCCAATTGATAACCTCATCCCCGAGTGGAATGACCTCGTCTATAAGGGTCGTTGGAAGGAAGCGCTCGAGCGACTGCACAAGACCAATAACTTTCCGGAGTTTACGGGTCGCGTGTGCCCCGCACCTTGCGAAGGTTCTTGTGTGCTGGGAATTAATGACCCGGCAGTAACAATTAAGAACATCGAGAATGCGATTATCGATCGCGGCTTCGCAGAAGGCTGGGTTTCAATTGATGTGCCTGCTGAACGCACCGGTAAGTCGGTGGCGATTGTTGGTTCCGGTCCTGCCGGTCTGACAGCAGCCGACCAGCTGAATCGGGCAGGTCATAAGGTCACCGTATATGAACGTGCTGACCGTATTGGTGGCTTGTTGATGTACGGCATTCCGAATATGAAGCTCGACAAGGGTGTTGTGCAGCGTCGGGTCGATTTGTTGGCGGATGCCGGCATTGAGTTTGTAACCGGCGTTGAAATCGGCGTAGATATAGACATCAAGCAGCTCCAGCAGGATAACGATGCCGTGTTGCTTGCAACCGGTGCGACTGTGCCACGCGACTTACCTGTCGAAGGGCGTGAGTTGAACGGCGTTCATTTTGCGATGGACTTTTTAACTAAGAACACTAAGAGCTTGCTCGATAGCGAGCTTAAAGATGGCGCTTTCATCAGTGCCGCCGGCAAGAAAGTTATCGTGATCGGTGGTGGTGATACCGGCACCGACTGTATCGCGACAGCGTTACGCCATGGTTGCGAAACCATGATGAATTTTGAGTTGATGTCTCAGCCACCGGTAGATCGTGCTGAAAACAACCCATGGCCGTTGTGGCCGCTAATTCAGCGCACTGATTATGGTCATGAAGAAGCTATCGCCAAGTTTGGTGCCGATCCACGTTCCTATACGATTCTTTCGAAGAAATTCGAAGATGACGGTAATGGCAATGTGAAAGCATTGCATACCGTGCGGGTTGAGTATCAGCAGGGTGATGATGGTCGTATGCAAATGACCGAAGTCGAAGGTTCCGAAGAGCGCCATGAGTGCGACTTGGTGCTGCTGGCGATGGGCTTCTTGGGCCCGGAAAGTCCGGCGGTCGATTCATTGGCTATCGAGCGTGATCAGCGCAGTAACTATCTTGCTGAACATGGCGCATTTAGCACCAGCGCTGACGGTGTATTTGCTGCAGGCGACTGTCGCCGTGGTCAGTCCCTGGTTGTTTGGGGCATTAATGAGGGTCGTGGTGCGGCACGCGCGATTGATGCTTATCTGGAAGGCTCAAGTACTCTGCCTGCTCCGGGTATCACTCAGGGCACTGCAACCGGCTAATCAAGCGAGTCACATGCGCTGTTTAAGCACTAACGAAGAAGCCCCTTCAGGCATGAGTCTGGAGGGGCTTTTTTTATGGTTTTGCAATCGGCAACAATCATTGCGACACTCTTCACTGTTTAATCACTGTTTAAATTTTACTGAGTGGTGTCGATATGTATGTTTATGCACGTTTGTTGTATTTGGCCTTTCTCTTGGCTCCGGCTGCTTTTGCGATGGATGTGCCTGCATCTGTTTCGAGTCAGGTTCTTGCAACACGAATAATATACGGCACCCAGCCGCTTATCCTTGATGTACGCACTCCCGCGGAATTTGTAGCTGGCCATGTGCCCGGTGCAGTCAATCTGCCTTACGATGAAATTTCGGAGCGGTACCCGGAATTAGAGCAATCAGCAGATGCGGAGTTGATTGTGTATTGTCGCAGCGGCAAGCGTGCAGGAATGGCAGAGGCGACACTTGCCGGGTTGGGTTTTACAAACCTGGTTGATCTCGATGGTCACTGGTTGGGCTGGAGTGATGCGGCGTTAAGTTTCGAGGCATCGCCTGAAGCAGAAGAATAGAAAGAATTTGTGTTCGGAAATAGAAACCTGTTTTTCACTATGAAAGGGGAATATGCATGAATAAGTATTTTGCTGAGTTGTTGGGCACTTTCTGGTTGGTGCTTGGCGGTTGCGGTAGCGCTGTTCTGGCCGCTACATTTCCGGATGTTGGAATTGGTTTGCTGGGCGTGTCATTTGCGTTTGGCTTAACCGTACTAACCATGGCATTTGCGATCGGCCATATTTCTGGTTGCCACCTGAATCCTGCAGTATCAGTGGGTTTATGGGCTGGGGGTCGGTTTCCGGCAAACCAGCTGGCACCTTATATCATGGCTCAGGTAGCTGGCGCCTTAGTTGCAGGCGGAGTGCTGTATGTCATCGCAAGTGGGGCCCCCGGTTTTGATGTGACAGCAGGTTTTGCATCCAATGGATATGGGGAGCACTCGCCCGGTGGCTATTCGATGACCGCAGCTTTAGTTACAGAAGTTGTGATGACCATGATGTTTCTCGTCATTATTATGGGCGCTACCGATGAGCGTGCTCCCGAAGGTTTGGCACCTATCGCTATCGGCCTTGGCCTGACCTTGATTCATCTGATTAGTATTCCTGTGACCAACACTTCTGTTAATCCTGCAAGAAGCACCGGCGTTGCACTCTATGCTGGTGGCTGGGCAATTTCACAGTTGTGGTTGTTTTGGGTGGCGCCGATTGTTGGTGCGGTTCTCGGTGCAATGGCCTACAAAATTATTGGCAGTGAGAAGAGTTAGTGAGCTATCGCTTAGCCGCGATCAGCATGCAAAGAGCCCCGGGGGTTTTCCCGGGGCTTTTTCTATTTCTGGTGTTGCCGGCTTGTAGCCTATTTGCCTCAGATGATGCTTTGTTGCAGACGCCCAATGAAGACGTTGGTGTGGCGATCAAATCTGTCGCTGTTGCTATCGACAACTGTGATGAGTCTGTGTCGATGGCTACGATTGTCCGATACGGCACCGACTCCCGTTACTACGTGATCATTCGTGGCTGGCTTGTGCAACGCCTGAACGGTGTTGAGAGTCGGATACCTGAATCGTCTGCTGCAGATAGT
>CBDTTT010000160.1:0-4730 GCA_965363345.1 uncultured Chromatiales bacterium | reverse complement strand
TTTTTGCTTCTTCAGGTGGACCAGCAACATCGATACAGCTGCTGGCGTCATTCCAGGTATCCGGGATGCCTGACCTATGGTTTGCGGACGCACATCAGTCAGCTTCTGCCTCACCTCGTTCGACAAGCCTTTAATTATTGAGTAATCGACATTTTCCGGCAACGACATGGTTTCGTGTTTTTTGCTCTTCGCTATCTCGTCTTCCTGACGCTGCAGATAGCCATCGTAGCGGGCCTGAATATCAACTTGCGCTTCGATCTGCTCCGCCAGTTCATCTGTTTCATTTTCTGCACGGGGGCGCAAACCCACCACACTTAATGCAGTCACTTTTTTGTAACGCAACTCAGGGCGGCGTAAAAGTTTAATTGCATGATGCTCACGCGATAACGGCTTATCAAAAAAGGCTTCGTCTTCAGTAGTAAGTTTTCCGGGATGGACAACAATCTTACTTAAACGCTGCTGCTCTTTTTCAACCTGCTCACGCTTCAGTTCATAAGACGCCATGCGCTCATCACAAACCAAACCAAGCTCACGACCTTTAGGCGTCAAGCGGGCATCGGCATTATCTTCGCGCAGTAGTAAACGGTATTCCGCACGACTGGTGAACATACGATATGGCTCTAAGGTTCCGCGCGTCACAAGGTCGTCAACCAACACGCCGATATAGGCCTCATTCCGCTGAGGCACCCAGCCCGCCTCATTCTTAAAGCTAAGCGTGGCATTTATTCCGGCCAAAATACCCTGGGCTCCGGCTTCTTCATATCCCGTAGTCCCGTTAATCTGACCAGCAAAAAACAAGCCGGCAATAGCCTTCGTTTCCAAAGTTGGCTTCAGATCACGCGGATCAAAATAGTCATATTCAATGGCATAACCAGGACGGGTAATACGAGCATTTTCTAAACCAGGAATACTGGCGATAAATTCTTTCTGAACATCAAAAGGCAAACTTGTAGAGATGCCATTTGGATACAGTTCGTGAGTTGTTAAACCTTCCGGTTCCAAAAATATCTGATGCGAATCACGTTCAGCAAAACGCACAACCTTGTCCTCAATCGAAGGACAGTAGCGCGGACCAATGCCATCGATGGCGCCGGTATACATCGGAGAGCGGTCAAGACCACCCCTAATAATGTCATGAGTTTTTTCAGTGGTATTCGTGATGTAACAGGAAATTTGATCGGGGTGATGACTGCGTTTTCCAATAAATGAAAACACCGGTATCGGTGTATCACCTGGCTGTTCCTGCAATATCGAATAGTCGACGGTGCGTCCATCAATCCGCGGTGGCGTACCAGTTTTAAGTCGACCTACACGCAAATCCAATGCCCGGAGCTTTTCCGCAAGCCCTATGCTGGCGGGGTCTCCAGCACGACCACCGCTAGACTGCGCTTCACCAACATGAATTCTTCCAGCAAGAAATGTGCCAACGGTTAACACAACAGACGGAGCATTAAACTGCAGCCCGAGTTGCGTTATTACCCCGGCGATACGGCCATTCTCAATAACAAGGTCTTCAACGCCTTGTTGGAATATCGTGAGTTTTTCTTCTGACTCGAGTGCACTTCGTACTGCCTGTCGATATAAAGCTCGATCAGCCTGAGCACGCGTAGCACGAACCGCCGGGCCCTTGCTCGAGTTTAAGGTTCGAAAATGAATGCCGGCACGGTCGATGGCCTGCGCCATAATTCCGCCGAGCGCATCAATCTCTTTAGTGAGATGTCCCTTGCCGATACCACCAATTGCCGGGTTACAACTCATCTGACCGATGGTCTCAATATTTTGAGTTAGGAGTAACGTGCGCGCACCCATGCGCGCGGCCGCGGCAGCTGCCTCAGTACCGGCATGACCGCCACCAACCACAATGACATCGAATTGTTCTGCAGAAGACATACGTTGAGATTGACCCAATAGTGGAACGCTTAAATACACGCGGCGATAACAAAGCCTTTAATCGCGCGCTGCAAGATAGGCGGGCATTCTACCTAAAAAGGTTTAGAAAGGGGATAAATTGTCTTGATTAAGACTTACGATTCAATGTGTTAAGAAGTTAGGGAGGGGTCTTCCATGAGCAACTCAGCGGGCTCAGACCCTTACTGGATACGCTGAATAGAGATATAGCCCTCCTGATACATGCGAAGCCAGGCATGGAGTGAAGTTCAGCCATTTCGCGGACCCATTTAATTTATCGCATAAAGGCACAGGATGGGACGCGTTTCACGGCGACGCATGGCGCTATTTGGCAACATTACAGGGCTAATTAGGAGGCTAAGTGCCCAAACACAACGACATAGAAGTAACACCACCGGTTAAACCCGGTCCCTACGGGCGACTGTTAAAAGCACTGACCCTGCCATTCATCTATCTGGCATGGGCGGCGCTGGCGAGTGCATCGGTGTGGCTTGGAATAGTTCAAACGACACCGATAAGTATCAGCGTAATGATTGCCGGGATAATCGCCACCAACGCCTACTTTGTCGGGCTCAGCCAGCATGACGATGATGCATGGGAGCCCAACGACGAAGCCATGCCAATGGCTCAAAGTATTATGGCTTTGTTCTGGGTGGCTATTTACGCATACCTAACCACGGGCGGGCGTGAGCTAGTACTGGGTATGTACGCGAGTATTTTGATGTTCGCTTTGTTCAAGATAGAGCCCAAACCATATCGATGGCTTTTGGTTTTTGCAGCTATGTCATATTCCGGGAGCATATATTTGCGAACCGTGGCATTCAAACAGCCCCTCGACATCGAAGCCGAGCTTCCTTCACTACTTTCACTGGCATCGCTGTTGATTGCTGCTTCAGTATTTTCTATACAACACCATAGACAAAAAAGTTACACCGCTTACCGCAATTACGAGCTGCAAGTTATCCTGCAGCGACTCACGCGCATAGCGAAACGAGATCATCTAACGAAAAGCTATAACCGACGCTACATTATGGAGGCGTTGGCGCGAGAAAAAGCCCGGGCCGATCGTGAGAACGTCAAGTTCTCGGTATGCATACTCGATCTTGATCACTTCAAACAGCTCAATGACCGCTATGGGCATGTCGCTGGGGACAAAGTGTTGCTGAGCTTTGCGAAGCGTATCCGCAATGAATTACGTGGCATGGATTCGGTTAATCAATCGCAATTCGAAAGGTCTTTCGGGCGTTTTGGCGGAGAGGAATTTATCGCGGTATTACCCAACACCGGAATCAATGGGGGGCAACGTTGTGCACAACGTTTATGCAGCGCAATTGCTGGCAAGCCATTCCTCGATAAATATCCGGTAACGGTATCTGTCGGCGTAGCAAGTTACTACCAGGGTGAAACTATTCCCGAACTATTGAATAGGGCAGATAACGCGCTGTACGAAGCCAAAGATAATGGTCGCAATAAAGTCTGTTGTGCGCCCTCTCCGGAAGAAGAAACGCCGTTGGAGAAAACGATTCCGGATAAGACCGTCAATACTTAATGCAGATAAGCTGTGCTTACTTGCCGATACAAAAGTTTGAGAATATCTCACCCAACAAATCATCACTGCTGAACTCACCCGTAATTTCAGCTAATGCATTTTGACACTGCAACAAATCATCTGCCATTAGCTCACCTGATGCTTCGGCAAGGCGCTGCTTGGCAAGCTCAAATGAGCTTCGTGCAGAGGCGAGCTTAACCAAATGTCTGCGTCGGGCCGTAATGCTTCCCGACTCATCCGGGGCATAACCAATACGTCGTTTAATCAACTCGCGCAGCTCGGGTAACCCGTCTCCGCTTAAGGCTGAAACCCTTACACCACAATCGTTTGCAAGCAATCCGGCGCCCGTGTCGCTTAAGTCACATTTGTTGTGAACCTGAATAATTTCGAGGTCTTCAGGCAGATCTTTTTCTAAGTCGGCCCAGTCAACCGGTTCGGTAGCATCAACCACGAATAGAGCAAAATCCGCCTGATGTAATTGATCACGGGTGCGCTTTACGCCTTCCTGCTCAACAACATCCTGAGTAACGCGCAGTCCTGCAGTATCGACTATATGCATAGGCACACCGTCGAGATCGATATGTTCCTTCACAAGGTCACGCGTTGTTCCCGGTACGTCGGTCACAATCGCAGCATCATAGCCGGCTAG
Source organism: uncultured Chromatiales bacterium (assembly GCA_965363345.1). GTDB lineage: Bacteria > Pseudomonadota > Gammaproteobacteria > Steroidobacterales > JABIQA01. Next base: position 624 of record CBDTTT010000160.1, on the reverse strand, counting down.
GGCATTAAGCAAACTAGATTTACCGACATTCGGCTTGCCAGCCAATACGACAGTAACGCCGTCGCGTAGCAAACATCCTTCACGTGCAGAGCGGGTGAGTTCAGTGAACGCATTCTCGACCGCGTCAACGCGACTCAACAAAGCACTGTCACTTAAAAAGTCGATGTCTTCATCAGGAAAATCTATCGCTGCTTCGACATGCACTCGCAGTTCAGTAATGAGCTGATTCAGTTCGAACACAGCACTTGAGAAAGCGCCTTGCAATGATCGTTGTGCTGCCTTCGCAGCAACTCTTGAGCCGCTATCGATTAGGTCAACAATCGCTTCCGCTTGGGTCAAATCAAGCTTGTCGTTCAGAAATGCGCGCTTGGAGAACTCACCAGGTTCGGCGAGCCGCGCCCCCAAATCAGTGATGCGTTCAAGCAGCAGGTCAATCACCACCGGTCCGCCATGCCCTTGAATTTCAAGGATATCTTCGCCAGTAAATGAGTTCGGGCCGGGAAACCAAAGCGCGATACCGGTATCAATGGGATTGCCAGAAGCATCATTAAAACCGCTATAGGTCGCATAGCGAGGTACGGGGAGCTTGCCTAACAAAGCGATCGCAATGTCGGATGAGGCAGG
>CBDTTT010000159.1:0-4766 GCA_965363345.1 uncultured Chromatiales bacterium | reverse complement strand
GATTAATAAGTACATTATTTATCAGGATGCTGATGTTATTGCGCTGAATAAGCCCACCGGGCTGGCGGTGCATGGCGGCAGCGGCATTAGTTCTGGCCTTATTGAACTGCTCAGAGCTGCTAATCCGCAAGAACATAGCCTAGAGCTGGTGCATCGGCTCGACAGATCCACCAGCGGTTGCCTACTGGTCGCCCGCAAACGTAGCAGTCTGCGCTATCTGCACGAAGCCTTTAGAGAGGGGAATATTCGCAAAACCTACCTGACCGTTCTGGAAGGCCGGATGCCTGCGGGCGCAGAGGACGTGAAATTGTCGCTGGAGGTTAAAAACCGTCAGGGCGGCGAGCGCCATGTGGTTGTCTCTAATAAGGGCAAATCTGCGCATACCCGTTTTACACCACTCAGCACGTATCGCGAGGCGACCTATTGCAAGGTCGATTTGTTTACCGGTCGCACGCATCAGATTCGTGTGCACTCGGCTGCAATCGAGCATCCGGTGCTGGGCGATGACCGTTACGGTAACGCTGAGAGCAACATCACCCGTAAGCTAAAACTCAAACGGTTGTTTTTGCATGCGTCGGTTTTAGAATATCCGGAACGCAACGGCGATGGCACAGTGATGATTCAGGCGCCCTTGGGTGAAGAGTTGAGTGCAGCGTTAAACCGGTTGGATAAAATGTAGCTTTAGCTACTGAGCAGTTCGATACCCGATTCAAGCAAAGCACCTGCCACCCAAATAAGCGGCAGACCGATTAAGCCAGTCGGGTCATTGCTGTCGATGTGATCAAATAGCACCACGCCCAAACCTTCCGATTTAAAACTACCGGCACAGTCGTAAGGTTGTTCTGCACGCAGGTAGTTTTCGATGAGTTCCGGTGCAAGGGTTTTGAAGCAAACCCTCGTGTGGTCTGTATGGAGTATTTCGGTGTTGTCAGATTCGCGACGAATGCAGACCGACGTGTAAAAGTCGACATTGTGTCCTGAGCACTCACTAAGTTGTTTGACGGCAGTTTCATGATCGCCAGGCTTGTTCAGAATTGAGCCTGCAAGGCTCGCAACCTGGTCGCTGCCGATCACTAATGCGTCCGGATTCTGGCTAGAAATTGAGGCGGCTTTGGCTTTCGCCAGACGTAAGGCGAGCGCTGACGGGATTTCGTTATTTGCGGGAGTTTCGTCGCAAACCGGCGCTTGTTGTTCAAATTCACTGCAAATACGGCGGAGAAGGGCGCCCCTATATTTGGACGTTGAGGCAAGAATAAGCATTTTTGGCATCAGAAAAATCGTCTTTATGTGTTGTCAGCTATAGCTTTGCGGAAAATGTGAGGCCGCAGCAGATAAATTGCTCGTGCGTGAGGGCGTCAATCCGGTGAAATTCTTTTCGCCATTGTTTTGACAGGAGTTTTTTCGAAATCTATCATACGCGCCCTATGCTCGCAGAGTATATCGGAAAAGCACAACTTAACGATCTCACGACCCATCGGGCTGAGTCTCTTTTTGCTGTGTCCGCTATTGAGTTTAGTCGACTTCGCCAATTGTTGGTAGATGACGACGCAGCAGCAAATACCGAATTGACGGTGCGACTTAAGTTTAAGCCCGGTTTGGGTGCTTCGCCAACGGCGACAGATGTTTTACCTTCTGTTGAAATTACGGTTGAAGGTGAACTTGTGTTGGAGTGTCAGCGGTGTCTTGATGCGATGCATTGGCAGTCGGATGTAAATGTTGTGTACGGACTGCAACTACCGGGTTACGGAAAGAACAGCGAAGCTGATCTGTTCGAAACTCTGGAAGTAGGTTTTGAGGGTTTGCCGGTTAGAGAGCTTGTCGAAGACGAGTTGATAAGTGGTTTACCGTTGGTGCCAAAACACAGCGACGAAAGTTTATGTTCCAGTTTGATGGTTGCCGAAATTAAAACACCGGCAGTTGTTGAGCAGGAAGAAGAAATGCACCAACCGTTTACAGGGTTGGCCGACTTGTTGAGCAAGGATGACTCTAACAAGGACGACCCGTCCTAATACTAGTTACTGGAGATGTAACCATGGCAGTTCAAAAAAGTCGTACCACCCCTTCTAAGCGCGGCATGCGTCGCGGTCACGATAAACTTTCAAGCCCTGCGCTTTCTACAGAAGCAACCACTGGCGAAACTCATATCCGTCATCACATTAGTGCTGATGGCTACTACCGCGGCAAGCAAGTGATTGCTTCAAAGGCAGTTGAAGAAGAAACCGAGTAAGCCCGTTACGGGTTAACACTGTTTTAAACACGCCCTGAGAGGGGCGTGTCTTGTTTTCAGTCAGGGGTTTTCAGCTAGGGGTTTCCATTGACCACATCAGTAAAGATTGCGATTGATGCTATGGGCGGTGATCGTGGCGCCGAGGTCTGTGTTCCCGCAGGTCTCAGCATGCTGCGTGAAAACCCGTCTTTGAGTATTGCCTTTGTAGGCCTGCCCGAAGTTATTCAGCCTTACCTGGATGCAGCAAAAGATGTTGCCGACCGTGCGAGCTTGGTTCCGGCAGAGCAGGTTGTGGGTATGGATGAGCCTGCGCCTGAAGCGTTGCGTAAGAAGAAAAAATCTTCGATGCGTATTGCCATCAACATGGTGAAGTCGGGCGATGCCGATGCTTGTGTGAGTGCAGGTAATACCGGTGCTTTAATGGCAACCGCACGCTTTGTTCTGAAAACTCTACCCGGCATTGATCGTCCGGCAATTATGGCCAATGTACCAACGTTAGAAGGCAGCAGTTTGATGCTTGACCTTGGCGCCAACCCCGATTGCACCGCAGCTAACCTTTATCAGTTCGCCATCATGGGTTCGGTTGTGGCCTCTGATGTTGAAGGCATCAAGAGCCCGAAAGTCGGCTTGCTAAATATTGGTGAAGAAGACATTAAGGGTAACGATACCGTGAGGGAGGCAGCAGCGATGCTTGCCGCAAGCCCGCTTAACTACGTGGGCTTCGTTGAAGGTAACGATATCTCGCAGCATAAAGCCGATGTGGTTGTGGCAGACGGCTTCTCCGGTAATGTTGCACTTAAAGTTATGGAAGGTACTGCCAAGTTGATCCGCCAGTATCTGAAAGATGAATTTCAAGGTGGTATATACGGTAAGATTGCCGGAGCGATTTCGTTACCGGTTTTGCGTAAGCTTGCCGATAAACTTGATCCGCGACACTACAATGGTGCCAACCTGATCGGCTTAAACGGTATCGTGATTAAGAGTCACGGCGGAGCAGATGAGGTGGCGTTTCAGCGGGCTATTAGAATAGCCGTGATTGAAGTCGAGCAGGATGTTCCCGGAAAAATCGGACGTATGCTTGAGACACAGGCGGACTGAATGTATTCCAGAATAGCCGGAACCGGACACTACGTGCCGGAAAAGGTTTTGACCAATGCCGAACTGGCAACCATGGTCGATACTACTGATGAATGGATCCGCAGTCGCAGCGGTATTGAGCAGCGTCATATTGCGGCCGACGATCAAACTACCTCATCACTTGCTGTCGAAGCCGCCAAACGTGCGATGGATGCCGCTGGCGTTACCGCCGAAGACATCGACTTTTTGGTTGTTGGTACAACCACTCCCGATTTAGTGTTTCCGAATGTCGGCACTATCATGCAGCAGGAGCTGGGTATTCACGGCTGTGCTGCATTCAGTGTTGAGGCCGCTTGCAGTGGCTTTATTTATGCCTTGAGTATTGCCGATAAGTTTGTAGCTGCCGGCCAGGCGAAAAATGCATTGGTTATTGGCGCCGAAACACTCTCAAGAATTACCGACTGGACCGACCGCACCACCTGTGTGTTATTCGGTGACGGTGCAGGTGCGGTTGTGCTGCAGCCAGCAGAAGAGCAGGGCATTATCTCGACGCATCTGCATGCCGATGGTAAATACAAAGATCTGTTATATGCACCCGCGGGCGTTTCGAAGCAGCCGAAGGGCGATATCAAGAAAGAATTCGCGATTCACATGCAGGGCAACGAAGTCTTTAAAGTTGCGGTTAAAACATTGGGTGCGGTTGTTCAGGAAACGCTGGATGCCAATAATCTCGATCACGACGAACTCGATTGGCTGGTGCCGCATCAGGCGAACAAGCGAATTATCGAAGCGACGGCAAAGCGCTTAAACATGTCGATGGATAAAGTTATTCTCACCGTGGCGAAGTACGGCAATACCTCTGCCGCATCTGTGCCCATGGCACTTGATGTTGCGGTTCGTGACGGACGCATCAAGCGCGGCGATCTCATTTTGCTGGAAGCCTTCGGTGGCGGCTTTACCTGGGGCTCGGCGTTAATACGCTATTGAGCCTTATACGTTGTTTGCGGAAAGTTCATTCATGTCGTGCGTGTACTCGGTCTGACACTAGGTCTGGCACTAGGCCTGACTTAAACGCAGCTCAGCTCCGGGGAGCATAGCGTTTGACTGCACATACAACGAACGGTGGTGCTCCCGCCAACAAAACACCTTTTCTGATTCTCGGACCGATACTTGCCGCTCTGGTATTTTATCTGTTACCCGAAAGTTACGTCAGCACCGCGGGCGAACTTATCCCACTAAGTGTTTATGCCCGTTACGTCGCAGCCATTGGCTTGTGGATGGGTTTCTGGTGGATGACAGAAGCCTTGCCGGTATACATCACGGCGATGTTGCCGATGGCTTTGTTTCCGCTTGCAGGTACTGCTTCTATTAAGGAGGTCGCGATACCGTATGGGCATCCATTGGTATTTCTGTTTTTGGGCGGCTTTCTTGTGGCGCTTGCCGTCGAGCGTTGGGGGCTGCA
>CBDTTT010000158.1:0-4781 GCA_965363345.1 uncultured Chromatiales bacterium | reverse complement strand
CTAATGTTCTGATGACAGTCTTCACATACATTTGTCGTGGTTATATGGGTCGGTGCTTTATCGTCCAAATGACAGCTCGAACAGCCACTCGTGATATTCGCATGATCAAATACGGCGGGCTCCCAGGCGTTGGTGCTATGGCAGTCCTGACAGCTGTCGCCACTGGGGATGTGATTGGGCGATTTGCCGTCTTCAATAACGTTGTTGTGGCAACTGGCACAGGTGCCAAGAACCTGCAGATGGTCCATACGCCAAAGTGGTTCCCAGGCAGATGTACTATGGCAATCTTCACAAACATTTGTCGTGTTTATATGAGAAGGATCTTTGCCTTCAGCTGTTCCGCCATTGTGGCAACTGGAGCAGTTAGATGTAATCGTATCGTGATTGAAAGTTGCCGGTACCCAGGAAAAGGTATTGTGGCAACTCTCACAATTCTCGTTAGTAGCAATATGTAGGGGGGGCTTGCCGCTTGCCGCGCTGCCATTGTGACAACTGTCACAACTGCCCTGTACTTCCACATGGTCAACACGCCATACGGGCTCCCAGGTTGTCTCAAGGTGGCAAGAAGCACATCGATCGGTTACACGAATATGGTCAGGAGGCGTTGGCGTCGACTTAACCAAACCTGCTGGCGAATGACAGGCTACACAGCTTCTGGATGTGCCCTGAAAAACGGCGCCGACATGACACCGGCCGCAGTCAACATTGCGATGTATGCCCTCAAGCGGCCATCCGGTAGAAAAATGGTCGAAATTCGACCCGATAGGCGTCTGCGCGGAGACAGTCAAGGGTGCCAATACACAGCAGAACAGCAAAGCTAGTAACAGACGCATCTTCATGGTTCCTCACGCGCACCTGAAAAGGTGCTAGTGGAGTGACAGCGGGCACAGTCCTTACCCAGCTGACCGTTATGAACATCATCGTTACGATGACAGTCGATACAGCGTGACCTCAGGTCACCATCTTTTGTCGGCGGCTCCCGATGGCAATCCGCACAAACAACTTCCGCATGCTTGCCAAGCAGAGCAAAACCACTTGCTAACAGGTGATCGAATCTCGAAAGCCCCCAATCCACCGGGCTATGGCAACCTGCGCAGTCCTCACCGAGGCCTCCTTCATGGACATCCTCATCAAGATGACAATCGACACATTCGCTAGCTGCATCCTGAAACTGCGAATCACTATGGCAATCAACACATAGCACCTCACGGTGGCTGCCAATTAGCGGAAAAATCGTAAAGTCATGATCGAAGCGAACCTTCTCAACCCAGTCGACTTCGTTATGGCAATCGCCACACTCTTCGCCCAGCTGACCCGCATGAGGATCGTCTTCCTGATGACAGGCGTAACAGGATGTGCCGGGATTGGATTCGGCAACAGGAAGAGCATGACAGTCACTGCATACCAGCGACTGATGCGAGCCCAGCAGTGGAAAATCGGTGTTGGTGTTATGGCGAAATGTTGTGGTCTGCCAATTCGACTCACCATGACAGCTGCCACAATCGTCACCCAACAACCCTTCGTGCGCATCATCGGTTTGATGACAACTCACACAGGTACTTTCAAGCTTTACGGTAGACACATGACATGCATCGCAGCTTGTCAGTAAGTGCTCTCCAAACAAGGGAAAATTAGTTTGTGTCGTGTGATCAAAGAACGATTCCTCCCAGTTCGCCGTTCCATGGCAATCACTGCAAACCTCGCCATTGCGATTCTCATGTACATCATCGTCGAGGTGACAATCGACGCATTCGGTAGGGGTGTCGACAAAAACCTGATCGATATGGCAACCGGAGCACACCACCAATTCGTGACTACCATCCAGAATGAAACCGGTTTCTTCGACGTGATCAAACTCTACTGTGATCCAGTCTGTGGGCCCGTGACAACTGGCGCAATTCTCGCCAAGCCCGCCCTCATGAACATCATCTTCAAGATGACAATCGATGCAGGCTTGCGGGGCCTCACGGTATTTTTTTTCTGGTACATGGCAGTCACCACACTCAACGCTTGCATGCTCGCCAAGCAAAGCAAAATCGGTGACTTCATGATTAAAAGTATCTTTATCGAGAATAACCACGTTCGCATCACGCCCAATGTGCTCGGTATGGCATGACGAACAATCTTGGTCTCCTGCTCCCTCATCAAGACCGTGATAGCCTTTTCCAGAAAATTGATCAGAAGCAATTTCGACATGGCAATCAGTACATAAGCTGTTTTGTTTCTCGCGGGAAAATGCTTGGTGGCAAGCGGCACAATCAGTCTCATACTTTGCATGACCCGCAATCACTTCACCGGGCATTACCAGTGTTTCGATATCCAATGCAAATACGCCACCAATCATTAGTATCTCCAATGCAAGGAAGAACAGCGCTCTGAGTAGCCAAATACTCATGCCGCCTTCAATACATATGCACGGCGATCACGTGCACAATCGCCGACAGCACCAACATAATGAAAAAAGGCACGTGTACGATGTGCCATAAAGAAAAGAGCCTTTCGAAAAAATCAAACTGGGCAACGCGACGAATCTCTGCAAGACGCCGCCCAAGGTGACGACGCGTAGCACGTCGCAACTGTCTTCGGTGCGTATGGACGACAGGTGAAGAAGCTGCGGATTCGTCAATACTGCGATACGCTTTGCGAAGCAGTTTGATATACATAACGCGGGTCTTAAAACCAAGCCATACCGGCGCTAGAGCGGATGAACCGAAACTCTCCGGATCACGTAAAACGCTATTCGCGAGCTGCGCTAGTGTCTGCTGTACATCACGACTCAAAATCGCCTGCGAAGGCTCCGGATCATCGGCATGCGCCGCATCACCAATTAGCTGTTGCAAGGATGCCTTGCTGCCATAGAGTCCGTTATGAATCTGTGCATAGAAATAGCGGCCGACAACACCGCTGAGGGCAACGAGCAACATGCAGTACAGAGCCACCTGCGAATTGGTAGAGCCAACCTGAAAGTTACTGTGATACAAAATAATGATGGGGCCGACTACACCCAGGGACATATGCATTTTGAACCAATTCTTGGTCGCGCCAAGGTGCCGGAACCAGGGGATTCGTTTTCTAACCGAATAGAGCAACAATCCGAGCACTAAGCTTCCGCCGACAATGCCAAGCCAATAGCCGACGCCTTCACTCGCAGAGATTTGTCGCGACTCCCTGCCAATCCAACCCACATATAAAGCAGCACTCGCCAGAATAAAACCGGCGAACGGACGCATGCCTGTCAGCCAACGATGAACAACACCGGGTTGACCCACAGAGCCGGTAGCCCCGTCGGATAATTTGTCTGCAGTTAGTTCTGAACCGTGTGGCATCGCCTTCCTCTTTAACAAGCACCTGCGATGCTTTGTTCGTCGTTGTGAACCAGTAGGATACAAATATTATCTTATTTGGTATATTTTTACGCACATACGTTAAAATTTGTGATGCAGTTCACATGATTATGGTAAATAACTTGCAATTAGCCGATAGCCAAACCGATAAGGCAGATCAGAAATGCGGGATCTAATGACCCTGGCCCTTTACCTCACGCCAATGCTGCTCATCGTGTACATCTACGCCCGACGCACGCGTTTGCGGTCACTGGCGGACGCAAATACGCGAATCGAGGCTCTTGAAGCAGGTCTAACCGAACCCGCATCGCTGCATCCCGTCATCGACCCGACGATCTGCATCGGCTGTTCTGCATGCGCAACCGTATGCCCGGAGATGCCCGGACATACGGTGATCGGCATAATCAATGGCAAGGCCGAACTGGTCGGCCCGACAGACTGCATCGGACACGGTGCCTGTCAGGCAGCATGCCCGGTCGGTGCAATCAGCCTGGTATTTGGTACCGAAAAACGTGGCGTCGACATACCCACTGTTAAGCCAAGCTTCGAAACCAACGTTCCCGGAATCTATATCGCCGGTGAACTCGGCGGCATGGGGCTCATTCGCAATGCGATTGAGCAGGGCCGTCAGGCGATGAACAATATCCACAAGCAAAAACACGGCAAAGGACAACTCGATGTACTTATCGTGGGTGCGGGTCCGGCCGGGTTTGCCGCATCACTAGCTGCCATGGAAAACAACATGAGCTTTGTCACCATCGAGCAGGAAAGTCTGGGCGGAACCGTCGCTCATTTCCCGCGTGGCAAGCTGGTGATGACCAGCCCGGCGAAGCTGCCGATAGTAGGAAAAATGAATTTTCGGGAGACATCCAAAGAACGCTTACTCAAGTTCTGGCAGGACGTCCAAAAAGACACAGGGCTAAGCATTAACTTCAAAGAACGCGTCGAGAAAATCGAGAAAGAAGGCGATGGGTTTGTAGTTACCACTAGCAAAGCAACCTACCAGCCGACCAATATTTTGCTATGCCTTGGACGCCGCGGCACGCCGAGAAAGCTGGGTGTTCCCGGCGAAGAACTGCCCAAGGTTGCCTACCGTTTAATCGAACCCGAGCAGTTTCACGGCATGTCGGTGCTTGTTGTTGGCGGCGGTGACAGTGCGCTTGAAGCGGCATGCACCTTGGCAGAGCATGACAATATCGACGTGTCTATTTCTTATCGATCTGAAGCATTTTCCCGGGCCAAACCAGCTAACCGCAATAATGCTCAAACCGCGGAAGCCGAAGGACGTCTAAAAACCTATATGACCTCAAATGTGAAGGAAATTCTGCCAAGCCATGTCATGCTCGAACAGAATGGCGAGCTCATGAAAATCGATAACGACACGGTAATCATAAGTGCGGGCGGCATCTTGCCGACACAATTCCTGCAGTCGATTGG
>CBDTTT010000157.1:0-4801 GCA_965363345.1 uncultured Chromatiales bacterium | reverse complement strand
TCTTAGTGTGTGTAAAAGCAGGCAGCCCATGTGAAGTCGTATTGTTCGGGTTCTTACTATTACCCAGCTTCTTCTTCAGCCTACGGAGAAAGCGTGTTGCTCTATTCATGTGCGTAATAGTACTGAGCAGAACGAATGTGAGCAACTTTTGGTGCTGCATTCTATAAAGTAGGTAATCATCATCGTAGTTGTACAGGTTTAGACAGCTGCGCCCAGAAAGGCTTCAGCAAGCATGCCGCCGATCACGAGCAGGGCGCATAGTGCTGCCGCAAAAGAATGCAGCTTCTGACTTTTGGAGACCGCCAGAATAGCAAAGACCACAGCAAGGAGTCCGGTCATCGCTGTAGCTGCCCCGACAGATTCAAAGATCACATCCAGTGCAATCACCCAAAGCTGAACGCCGATAAGCAAAATAAAGAAACGGGTACTTTGCTCCATATAGAACTCGTCGCGTGTTTCGGTCGAGTCGGGGAGGTTGATAATCAGGTTGGTGCCAAACAATAAGAAGATAGGACCGGTCAGAAACGCTATAAAGCCGATGTAGTCCCAACCATCAAACTCCAGCAGATGCGTGGTTTGCCAGAAGAAACTGAAATATGAAAACAGCAGAATGATGAGCCAGAAGGCATGGGTTCTCGATGGCTGAACCACAGTCTTCTTGCCGCTGACCAACTCAGAAATAATCATCAACAAATTGCTAAGCCCGGTAGCAATAAGAGTCACGTACATGATCGCTACGAGCAGGGTAGTCGGGTTATCCATGTATGGTTACTCCACAGTATAAGTAGGTGTATTCAGAGCATACTGCTACTGCATGCAATATGCATGCATAGTCAGAAGGCCAGAACTAAAAAAGCCGGGACTGCTTACGCAGTTCCGGCTTTTCTTTTTCTGTGGCTTTCTAAGGCTTAACGGTCATCCGGCCCTTTAGCCTTGCTGTCAGTTGATGACCAAACCTTCGTAGGCTTATCTGATGAACCGCCCGGTGCTGATGTTTCCCACGGTAGTTTGCGGTCTTTATCAGCTACAGGCTTTGCAGGAGCAGCAGGTTTCGCTGGTGCCTGCTTCTGAGCCTGTGGTGCTGCAGCTGCCGGAGTAGCAGCTGGTGCAGTGGGCTGTGCTGGTTTCGGTGCTGCCGGAGCTGCAGGTGCAGCAGGCTTAGCCACCGCAGCTGGTGCTGCGGGTTTTGCCGGAGCAGGTGTTGCCGCTGGAGCCGTGTTTGCTGCTGGTGCTTTTGGTGCAGCAGGGGCCGTTGCTTTAGGCGCAGCCGGAGCTGAATTTGCAGCAGGTGCCGGAGTAGCTGGTCTAGCTGCAGGAGCAGCCTGCGCAGCTTTTGGCTTAGCGGGTGCTTTGCTTGCTTCAGTATTTGCGGCAGGCGCAGCCGGAGCTGAACTTGCAGCAGGTGCCGAAGTGGCTGGTTTAGCTGCAGGAGCAGGTGTTGCAGGAGCGGCCTGCGTAGCTTTTGGCTGAGCGGGTGCTTTGCTTGCTTCGGTACTTGCGGCAGGCGCAGCTGGTGCAGACTCTTGCTTCGGCGCAGGTGCTGAAGTTTGAGGTGCGGCATTGCTGGCCGGAGCAGGCTTCGCCTGATCTGAACCACTAGATGCCGTTGCTGCTGGCGTATTCACGTGAGCTGATTTTGCCGGAGCTTCACTCGTAGCATTAGCAGCAGGTGCCGGATTTTCCATAGGCGTTGCCGTGTTGCCGCCAGCTGGGTTGGCTTGCTGAGCATTCTCACCACCTTGCTGCTGTTCGCCTTCAGTCTTGCCGCGATTACCACCACGACGACGTCTGCGATTACGACGTTTGCGATTCTCGTTACCGCCCTCAGCATTCTGCTGATTGCCTTCTTGTTGATTGTCAGGGCCCTGGCTTGCTGCTGCCTGATCCTGATTCTCGTTTTGTTTCTTATCGCCCTTGTTGTCGTTTCGGTTATCGTTGCGGTTGTCGCCTTTAGGCTGATTGCGATTGCCTTGATTGCCTTTACGACCGTCACGCTGACCGTCTTTGTTGCCTTCTTTCTGGCTATCTTTCTGGCTATCCCTGTTTTGAGACTGATTGCGACGGTTGTCGCCATCGCGACCACCTTTGCGGTTGCGATTACGATTGCGGTTTCGGTTGTTGCTGTTGCCGCTTCTGTTGCGATCACGATCGCGATCGCGATTGTTGTTGTTACGGCTTTGTTGCTTCCGTTCTTCTGCCTTCTTCTCTTCGGTGTTACTGCCACCGAAGATCCCTTTCAGCCAACCAAAGAAACCAACACCGGATTTGGCCGCTTCTTTCTGCGGCTGTTCCGTAGGCACTGGCACCGGTGCAGCAGGGCGCGCAGCCGATACGGCCGGAGCCTCATGAACCGTATTGATGCTGGTTTCCAGCACGGCCTCTGTCAGATTCTCTTCGGGTGTTGTAAGGGTGTAGCTTGCGCCTGCATTTTCAGCTTCATCAACCTGATCATTGCGGACCCGGCGAATCGCGTAATGCGGTGTCTCGAGGCTGGGGTTTGCAACTAGTAAGAGCTGAATGCCATCACGCTTCTCAATATCAAGAATCCAGTCACGTTTTTCGTTAAGCAAATAAGTGGCTACTTCTACAGGCAGTTCGGCGATGACTTTGGCGGTCATGTCCTTACGGCCTTCTTCACCCATTAGGCGCAAAATCGACAGACCGAGTGATTCGACGTCGCGAACGGTACCGGCGCCGCTACAACGAGGGCAGACCTGATGCGCTGATTCGCCCAACGAGCGACGCATGCGCTGACGCGACATCTCGAGAAGACCAAAGCGTGAGATTTTGCCTATTTGTATACGGGCACGATCCGGACGCATGGCATCACGTAAGCGGTTTTCAACATCGCGCTGATTGCGTGAAGGGCCCATATCAATAAAGTCGATAACCAGCAGGCCACCCATATCGCGCAGGCGACACTGACGGGCAATCTCGTCTGCAGCTTCTAAGTTAGTTTGCAGAGCCGTGGCTTCGATATCGCTGCCTTTGGTGGCGCGAGCCGAGTTAATGTCGATAGACACCAGTGCTTCGGTAGGGTCGATAACGACGCTGCCGCCCGAAGGCAGGCTTACAGAATGTGAAAATGCCGATTCGATCTGGCTTTCAATCTGGAAACGGGTAAACAACGGCACAGGTTCTTCGTAGCGCAGCAGCTTCTTAATGTTGTGCGGCATCGCGTGTTCCATGAACTCGCGGGCCTCAGCAATCGTTTCGTCGCTATCAACGATGATCTCGCCAATATCGCTATTCAAATGATCACGCAGGGCACGGATAACCGGGCTGTTGTCCTGGAAGATCAAAAACGGCGCTGCTTTAGTATCTACAACCTGAACAATCGCGCTCCAGACACCTTTCAGGTAATCCAGATCCCAGTTGAGTTCTTCGGCAGTTCGACCTATACCGGCGGTACGCACGATAACGCTCATGCCATCCGGTACTTCGATTTCTTTAAGTGTGGCGCGGATTTCATCACGCTCTTCGCCAGCGATACGGCGTGAAACGCCACCACCACGGGGGTTGTTTGGCATCAGCACCATAAAGCGTCCGGCCAGGCTGATAAAGGTCGTAAGAGCAGCACCTTTGTTGCCGCGCTCGTCTTTATCTATCTGAACCAGAATTTCCTGGCCTTCTTTCAAGACCTGTCTGATGTTGATCTTGGCACCCGACTCAGGCTTGGAGGAGAAGTATCCTGACCAAATTTCCTTCAGCGGCAAGAAACCATGGCGATCGGCACCATATTCAACAAAGGCTGCATCGAGGCTGGGCTCGACACGGGTAATTTTACCTTTGTATATATTTGATTTTTTGGTTTGGTTATCGGCCCCTTCAATATCCAGGTCGATAAGTTTCTGACCATCTACGATGGCGACGCGCAACTCTTCTTTCTGAGTTGCATTTATTAGCATTCTTTTCATAAGCCCCTAAACTACTTTTGTTGGGGGTCAGTGACGTTAAAAGTCTTAGGTATGAATCTGCAAGAGAACGGGCGCTACCTAGCAGCTCTGTTGAAAGAGCGTGGCAGGACCAGCGTCGGGATCGACGCATTCCAATGATTGGATTGTTATGTACCGAGGGCATTCGTAAACCCTTTGAGCTTCAGACCGATTAACGCAGAGTAATTCTGCAGGGAGGACGGACTGATCTCTTTTAGTGACTTTTTTATTCATCGTTACCGAGTGCGAAACATCAGTAACAGTGAGTTGGTCAGTTGACCGTTAATGACCGGCAACGCAGGTCATAAAAACTGTAAAACCACAGCTTTGCTGTGGATAAAAACTCTGTAGGGCGAAAAATATTAAGCCTTACAATAGGTAACACGCATTTGCGAGTCGGGGTAATATAGCAGCGCATGCCTTTCGCATCAATGCATTACGGCGCTTAATCCGAGTATTTTGTAAACATGAGTCACAGATCAGACAAGCCATCATCCCGGCCTTCGGGCAAAGCTTCCTTCGAAACCGGGGCAAAACCCGCTGAGAAGACCGCAGCACGCTTTGTGACTATTGATGCTGAGCGGGCTGATCAGCGTCTCGACAACTATTTAATGGCGCAGTTAAAGGGGTTGCCGCGTTCGCGCATCTATAAAATGATTCGTAGTGGCGAGGTTAGAGTGAATAAAGGGCGTATTAAGCCCGCCCATCGCCTGGTTGAGGGCGATATGGTCCGGATTCCGCCTGTGACCCTGCAACCCGTGTCTGACAAGCCCGAGCTTGATAATCCGAATTGGATTAATAAGTACATTATTTATCAGGATGCTGATGTTATTGCGCTGAATAAGCCTACCGGGCAGATCGGAAGA
>CBDTTT010000156.1:0-4802 GCA_965363345.1 uncultured Chromatiales bacterium | reverse complement strand
GAGCCCGCAGCTCTGCCAATTCGTGGATGAGTTATCTTCCTGGTCATCCTTCTCGTCGCCCTTCTCGCTATCGCGCTCAGATTCGATGAGTTCAACGGCTGCTCGCAAGGCTTCGGTGCGGGTTTCGTAGGTCACATCAACCGGCAAGTGTTGCAATGAATTCAAACTGACCAGGGTTTTGCGGACGTCAGCATTCATGCCAGTCTCGTACACCACCTTGCCCATATCGTAGGCATCGCGGATTACTGTTTCGACCGCTCGTGCCGCGGAAACATCTATAAATGGCACTCTGGAGAAGTCTAAGATTATGGCTCTGGTTTTGCCCTTAATCCGCTGACGAACCTGATGCCCCATATCGGCTGCAGCACCAAAGCTCAGGGGCCCACCGAAATCAAACATCGTCACTCTATCGCGGACCTTTGCCAGCAGCTCACGCTCTTCATCGGTAATAACGAGAGTGCTCGTGTCTTCACCACTGAGCTGCTTTAACTGCTGATCGGCGAGCTGTTTAATAAAGCCGAGTGCTGCCAGCACAACGCCTGCGGCCACCGCCGTAATCAGATCAACAAACACGGTCATCAGCAGCACCATGGCCATTAATACGAGATCGAGGCGAGGGCCATGATGGGAGCGTTTCAGATAAGCGAAGTCGATAATGTCATAGCCCACTTTAATGAGGATACCCGCCAATACCGCATGTGGGATTTGCTCCGCCAAGGGAGCAAGGCTGATGACCACGGCAATCAACAAAACAGAATGAAGCATTCCCGATATCTTGGTTTGACCCCCAGCCTGAATATTCACAACGGTACGCATAGTGGCACCGGCGCCGGGGATAGCGCCAAACAGTCCTGCGACAGTATTGCCAATACCCTGACCAATGAGTTCTCTATCCGAATCGTGTCGGGTGAGGGTCATGTTGTCCGCAACGAGCGATGTGAGCAAACTATCGATGGCGCCGAGCACCGCGAGCAGAATGGCGGCCTCAAGTACAATAGAAAACGTGTCTGCAGTGAACTCTGGCAGAACGAATGAGGGAAACCCGGTGGGTATGTCGCCGAGAACTGGTGCCCCGGTTAAAAACAAGCTCGCAACCGTACCAATGACTAATGCGGCCAATGGACCCGGCACGTATCGGTTCCACGTGGCTGGCCATAAAAAGATAACCCCGAGCGTAAGCAGGCCTATTCCAAGGGCGGCCATATTAGGATCAATGATTGCACCCGGTATCGCGGTCAGTGCAGGAATCGTGCCTGCACCATCAGGCTCACTGCCGAATAAACGTGACAACTGCAGAATAATAATGATGCAGCCAATGCCGCTCATGAAGCCCGAGACCACGGGATACGGGACCAATCTCACGTATTGCCCCATCTTAAAGACACCCAACAGTATCTGCAGTATGCCGGCTAGCACCACCGCCGCAAATACAAGGGCCAGATTGCCTGAAAGCGACGCAAACACCGCGGCAAACACAACGACTATCGGGCCAGTCGGCCCCGACACATTCGTCGGTGTGCCTCCGAACAGCGAAGCAAAAAAACCAACAAAGATCGCACCCCAGATACCTGCAATGGGCCCTGCACCGGAAGCTTCACCAAAGGCCAATGCCAACGGTAAAGCAACGATGCCCGCGGTAATGCCGCCAAACACATCACCCCGTATATTTGACAGGTCAAAGAACTTCATTTCATGCCTCATAGGTCACAACCAATCACTTGGTATACAGTTGGAACCTTATCAGAGCAATGACTTCCTTCACACAATCCGTGCAGTGGGTTAGCGACTGCAAGCCTGGGTTAGCTGCAGAGGCCCAGTTTAGAGCCCCGCCGCGCAGCTTTAAGCTGCCTTAGGAGCCAGCTTGAAGTACTCAATATAGCTGGGTGGATTTTCAACCTCACCGCGCTCCGAAACCAGCTTAATCGTAATGCTGCGGAGATTCGCTTTGTAAGCAAAGTCGTCGAGAATCTCGATAATATCGTGATCCAGATAGCGGGTCTTAGTGACATCGAGCTCGAGGTATGAGCCTTCAGGCAGGTTATCCAGCTCTTTAAGAATGGCACCTTTGTTAAAGAAGGTAACCTCCTCCGCCAGAGTCATCTTCATTCTGTTGACGCCTTTTCCACCTTCCTCGATATGCAGAAAGTGAGAGTTCTGATAGCTCTTGATGAGGATGACGACAACGCCCACGCACAGCCCTAATCCAATACCGACCAAAAGATCGGTAAAGACAATACCCAACACTGTCACCGTAAAGGGAATCGATTGTTTCCAGCCTAGGTCATACATGGTTTTGAACAAGGCGGGCTTGGCCAGCTTGTAACCTACCTGCAACAGGATTGCAGCCAAAACTGCCAGAGGAATCATATTCAGAACACCCGGAATAGAAGCCACGAATATCAACAGAAAGACACCATGCAGAATAGCGGATAACTTGGTACGCACTCCGGACTGAATATTGGCAGAACTTCTGACAATAACCTGCGTAATGGGCAATCCACCTATCATGCCGACGACGATATTGCCGACGCCCTGAGACAACAGTTCCCGATTGGTAGGCGTCACTCTTTTCTCCGGATCCATTTTGTCGGTTGCTTCAACACACAATAATGTTTCCAGGCTCGCTACCAAGGCAATCGTGAATGCCACGACCCAGATTTCCGCATTCGAGATCGCGCTAAAATTGGGCGTACTAAACTGACCTAAAAAGGAAGAGAAGCTATCGGGCGTGGGGACGGTAACCAGATGCTCGGGTGATACGGCAAGACTCGCGCTGTCTTTAGTGCTCAAGTAATACACTATGCCTATCACTACTGCGACCAGAGGGCCCTGGACCAACTGGAATATCTTTGCCTTTTTGGTCAGCACCAAGTCCCAGAGCAACACAATAGCCAGGCTCACAAAACCAATCAGTGTGGCGCCCAGACTGATAGAACTGAAGGTATCCAGGATTGCTGAGAAGGTGTTGCCGCCATCGACCTGAAAGAAGCCGAAATCGCCTTCCGGGTCTGTGTCATAACCAAACAGATGTGGGATCTGTTTGAGAATAATGATGAGACCAATACCGGTTAGCATGCCCTTGATGACAGACGAGGGGAAGTAATAGGCAATAACGCCTGCTCTGAAAATACCGAATGCTATCTGAATGACGCCGGCAAGGACGACAGCAAGCAGAAAGTCCTGATAATTACCCAAGCTTACAATAGCCGCAAATACAATTGCTGCAAGACCGGCAGCAGGGCCACTAACACCCACCTGCGAACCACTGAGAATGCCGACAATGATACCGCCGACAATACCTGAGATTACGCCGGCAAAGAGTGGCGCGCCGCTTGCCAAGGCAATACCAAGACACAATGGCAATGCGACAAAAAACACCACAACGCTTGCGGGCAAATCACTTTTTAAGTGTCTAAATATATTCATAGTTATCTAAAACCAGTCTTAAAATCTTTAGTATTACAGCTTTACCGGAAGCACGAACCTAAGCAGATCAACTGCATTGATACCGGTGTGAAGGCATCCTTAACGGAACAATTACATACGGAAATCCGTTAACTATCCATCGGTCTCAGAACCAACAACTAGGCCGCACAGTCAGAAGAACCTGCACTGGCGATAGCCGCTATTTCCTTCGAATAATGTTTATCAACAGGCTCAAAGCTATTATTCGCCTCATTGTAGGCATCCACTGCACCGGTCTTGATGTCATAGACCCAGCCATGCAACTTGAGATCGCCCTTGGCAAGTCGGGCCGCCACACTTGGATGCGTTCTCAGATGCTGTAACTGCAACATGACGTTCTGTTCGAGAAGCAATCTCATTTGCTCCTCCTTACTCGCACTAGGTGCCACTTGCTCAACTACTGAGACCGCCGCTCTAGAATAAGAAAGCCACTCCTTAACATGCGGCAGCCCATCCAGTGAATCCGCATCCATCGCAAGATCCATTGCACCTTTCATCGCTCCGCACTCTGTATGCCCACAGATCACAATATGCGGCACATTAAGTGCTAGCGTAGCGAACTCAATGGAGGCAGTCATGCCACCTGTGTAGGTCGTATGCGGTGGCACAATATTGCCGGCATTACGACAAATAAACAGTTCGCCCGGGTCAGTTTGCGTAATCATGGCTGTTTCGACACGCGAATCTGAGCAAGCAATAAACAGAGCCTCTGGCTTCTGACCTTTACTCAATTGTTCAAAAAGTGCTTTTTTCTCAGGGTAGACTTCGTTCTGAAAACGAACAACTCCTGCTGCAAAATGTGGCATGTTGTTTCTCCTTAAATACCTATAACTTAAGTGTCTGTTGCTTTGCTATCTGATGAGGTCCAGAGGGAGCGTGCCTCGCTAATCGCCGTCTTACTAACACCGCTCATACGACCTTCTACAAAGCTAAGCCCGTCAATAATCCAATTGGCCACATCTGGCTGAATGAGATTGTAGTAGTGGTGACGCCCTTCGCGCCGCTCTACCACGATGCGATTTGCCCGCATCAAACCAAGGTGTTGCGAAACCCTCGGGCCGGGAAGGTCGAGGCGCTCGACTAGCGTATTCACATCTTTCTCGCCGATGCCCAACTCCTCGATAATTCTGATTCGATCTGGGTGAGCGATAATCTTGAACATTTCGGCCAGTTCCTTGGCAACAACTTGGCGCTGAGGCATATGAATACTCCTGGAAAAACTGTCATTTCTTAATATATGCGAATATCTATAGATATGAATATAAACATATATGAAAATATAAGACAAGCGTTTTACTTCTTAGTTGCATAAGGCGGTAATGACGCTGCCGAAGACC
>CBDTTT010000155.1:0-4806 GCA_965363345.1 uncultured Chromatiales bacterium | reverse complement strand
AGTTAATCAGCGATGATCTGCAAAAATGTTTTGCTGATGTCGATGTGATTATGGGACCGACGACACCCACGCCCGCATTTAAGATTGGTGAGAAGGTGGATGACCCTGTGCAGATGTATTTAAACGATATCTACACTATCGCTGCGAATCTGGCCGGGCTTCCGGCAATGTCTATTCCCTGTGGTTTCGCAGGCGGCTTGCCTGTTGGTCTGCAGCTCATCGGCACGCAGTTTGCCGAGGGTTCCTTGTTGAACTTTGCGCATCGCTATCAGGTGGCCACCGACTGGCATCAACAGACACCGGGCGTGTTTGGAGGTGCGGCATGAGTTGGGAAGTTGTTATCGGTCTGGAGGTTCATGCACAGCTCGCCACTAAGTCGAAGATTTTCTCGGGCGCATCAACTGAATTTGGCTCCGAGCCCAATACTCAGGCGTGTTTGGTGGATCTGGGGTACCCGGGTGTG
Organism: uncultured Chromatiales bacterium; assembly: GCA_965363345.1. Classification (GTDB taxonomy): domain Bacteria; phylum Pseudomonadota; class Gammaproteobacteria; order Steroidobacterales; genus JABIQA01. The sequence continues at coordinate 4,343 of CBDTTT010000155.1, read as the reverse complement.
TTGCCGGTATTGAATAAAGAAGCCGTCGCAATGGCGGTTAAGTTTGGCGTTGCCGTTGGTGCGGACATTACCCGTCGCTCCGTCTTCGCCCGCAAGAATTACTTCTATCCTGATTTGCCTAAGGGTTATCAGATATCCCAGTTTGAATTGCCGATTGTGGGCAAGGGTGAACTGACCATTCAGTTGGAAGACGGAACCGAGAAGGTTGTCGGGATTACCCGTGCGCATCTGGAAGAAGATGCCGGCAAGTCGTTGCACGAGAAATTTTCTGATCGCACCGGTATCGACCTGAACCGCGCAGGCACGCCGTTGTTGGAAATCGTTTCTGAGCCGGACATGCGCAGCGCTGTCGAGGCTGTCGCCTATATGCGCAAGATTCATCAGATTGTGCGTTACCTGGGCGTGTGTGATGGCAACATGCAGGAAGGCTCGTTCCGTTGTGATGCCAATGTATCGGTTCGTCCGCTGGGACAGGAGGAATTGGGCACCCGCACAGAGTTGAAAAATATCAACTCGTTCCGCTTCGTTGAGCGCGCGATTAATTTTGAGATCGAGCGGCAGATTGATTTGATCGAAGACGGAGGTACGGTTACTCAGGAAACCCGTCTTTATGATCCGGATAAAGATGAAACGCGACCGATGCGCAGCAAAGAAGAAGCCAACGACTACCGTTACTTCCCCGACCCGGACCTGCTGCCGGTTGTGATTGATGATGATTACATTGAGGCTATTCGTGCAGACTTGCCCGAGCTTCCGGAGGCAAAAGCAGCACGCTTTGCCACCGAGTTTGGTTTGAAGTCAGTGCAGGTTGAGAGTCTGGTGGGCGATGTAGAGGCCGCCGACTACTTTGAACAGGTTGTGGCTGAGGGTGCTGATGCTCGTCTTGCGGCTAACTATGTGCTGGGTGATTTGACCGGCGCGCTTAACAAAGAAGGTATTGAACTTGCCGATAGCAAGGTGTCTGCTGTTGATCTTGCAGGGCTTATTAAAAGGGTCATGGATAGCACGATTTCCGGCAAGATCGCGAAAGGCGTATTCGAGTCTATGTGGAATGGTGAGGGTAATGCCGACACCGTTATTGATTCTAAGGGTTTGAAGCAGATTACCGATACGGGTGCTATTGAGGCTGCGGTTGATCAGGTGATTGCCGATAACCCCGGTCAGGTCGCTGAGTTTAGGGCTGGTAAAGAAAAGGTTCTTGGGTTCTTTGTAGGACAGGTTATGAAGGCCACGCAGGGTAAGGCCAATCCGGGCCAGGTGAATCAGCTGTTGCGCGATAAGTTGAGTTCATAAGTTATGACTGTTGGCAAGGATAGTTTGCGGCGCTTTATTTTCGAGGGTGAGGATATTCTCGGTTCTATTGTGCGTTTAGATGATACTTGGCAGGAGATGCGTTCAGCTGAAGATTATCCGGCTCAGGTTGAGAGTCTGGTTGGCGAGGCAGCTGCTGCAACCGCTTTGCTTGGTCGTAGCTTGAAGTTTGATGGCAAGCTCACCTTCCAGATGCAGGGTGCAGAGCATTTGCGTTTGCTGGTCATGCAGTCAGATAGCAATTTGAATATTCGTGGCATCGCGCGTTTTGGCGATGCTCTGCCTGAACATTTTACTGAGTTGGTGGATGGTGGCTTGCTGACCATAACTGTCGAATCCGGTGGCGTGGGTGGCAAGAAGGCGGAGCGTTACCAGAGCATTGTTCCGTTGTCAGAAAAGAATCTGGAGCAATGCATGGGTGTTTATTACCGGCAGTCTGTGCAGTTGCCGACGGTGCTGCTGCTTGCCGCAAACCAGGAACGTGCCGCAGGGTTAATGTTGCAGGCTATGCCTGAGCGCACTCCGGGTAGCGGGCGCTGGAAGCAACTGCTTGAAGAATTGGCTGCTCTGGATGTCATGCGGATGAGTGGTCTGGATGACAACGCCTTGTTGTCGGTGTTGTTTCCGGAAGATGATATTCGAATGTTCGATGCTGAGCCGGTTGCATTCCGTTGTGATTGCTCCGATGAGCGAATCGAGAACATGCTGCGGATGTTTGGCGCGGATGAGTTGTCGTCACTGGCCTCTGATCAGGACCCTGTCGAGATTCGCTGCGAGTTCTGTAACAAGGGCTACGAAGTCTCTGGTGAGCGCATCGGTGAGCTGATCGTCGAGATTGGCAGCAGCGGTGAGCAGTTGTTGCATTAGGTCCCCGCGGGATACTCTGAATACAAGGGGTCGGACCGAATGGTCCGGCCCTTTTTCGTTTCTTCTGTGAAAAAACAATAAAAAACACCTAAATAGATATCAAAAGTAACGATCTCCTATAAAGTAGTTGTTAATTTTGATTGTTAGAATCGCCCATTCGGTTCTGCCTATTTTTCGCGCTCGGGGACGGCGGAGTGTTTTACCAAGTGCCTGCTTGTATAAATATAAAGAAATCTTTATATTTACGTCCCCATGACGATGGAAGCCACATTAACGGCCTTGAGAGCGGTTGCTGAAAGCACCCGTTTGCGACTGCTTGCGCTTATTGAAAGCGGCGAGGTGTCTGTGGGTGAGTTGGTGACAGCACTTGAGCAGAGTCAGCCCAGAGTTTCCCGTCATCTGAAGTTGCTGGTTGATGCGGGTGTGGTCGAGAAGTTCCGTGACAGTCACCATGTCTATTATCGTCTGGCGCCGCACGCTTCTCAGCGCGAACTTGTGCGTGAGGTTTTGGCGAGCGTGAGTGCAGCCCCTGAGATCGTTGCCGATCGTGAACGCCTGCAGCGCGTGCGCCAGTTGCGTGAGAAGGATGCTTACAATCGAATCGATTCGAAGCAGGCCTGGGCTGAGAACTTCCGGCCGGGCACGGGCGATGAGCCCGTTAATGAGGCGCTGGATGATGCCTTGGCTGATATTGAGATAGGCGACCTTCTTAATGTGCGCTCCGGCAGCGGTCGACTGCTGAAACATCTTGCACCCCGCGCTCGAACTGCAACCGGGGTTGATCGTTCGCAAGCAATGCGCTTGTTGGCCCGATCCAAGTTGCAGCAGGCCGGTCTTGCCGAATGCTCTCTGCGAAATGTCGACGGCAATTCCTTACCTTTCGATGCACGCAGTTTCGACACGATAGTTTTGAATGAAGCACTAGGGCTTGCAGATGATAAGCGTCAGGCTTTGGCAGAGTCGGTTCGCGTTATGCGCCGTGGCGGGCGCTTGCTCATTCTTGATTGGGTGCAACCGGTTGCGCTGCAGAACAAGGGGATTACCCAAAAGAGTGAGCAGGGCAGCACCATGATTGCAGAGAATCAACTGCGTACCCTACTTGCCGAGCAGGGCTTGGTGGTCAGTCGCCGAAGCTGGTTACCTGGCAAGTCTCCGAATTACGCATTGTTTGTGGCCATACCCGCAAGCATGCAAAAACAACAACGGTCTGAGTAGGCCGGGGATAGAGTTATGACTAACGATGTGAAAGTTTCATTTGAGTTTTTTCCACCTAAAGATGAAGCAGCCGAAGCAAAGCTGTGGCAAACGATTAAGCGTCTTGAGCCTTTGCAGCCGCGTTTTGTATCGGTGACCTATGGAGCCGATGGCTCTACCCGTGACCGCACGCATCGGATTGTGAAGCGGATTCAGGATGAAACATCGTTGGTTGGTGCCCCGCACCTGACCTGTGTCGGCGCAACGAAAGAAGAAGTTCTCGAGGTTGCCCAGGGATACTCCGACGAGGGAATTAATCATATCGTTGCCTTGCGGGGCGATCCTCCTGTAGGCCAAGACACTTATACCCCGTATCCCGGTGGCTTTGCGTATGCCAATGACCTTGTTGAAGGTCTCATGGGCATTGCCGATTTCGATTTGTCGGTCGCTGCTTATCCTGATGTTCACCCCGAAGCACCGGGAGCCGATTTTGATATGGATGTATTGAAGAAGAAAATTGATGCGGGCGCCAAGCGTGCCATTACGCAGTTCTTTTTTGATACAGACCACTATTTGCATTTTCGTGATGCGGCTGCGGCTAAAGGTATTACTGCGCCTATCGTGCCGGGTATCTTGCCGATTACCAACTTCAAAAGCCTCGTTGGGTTTGCCGGCCGTTGTGGTGCGACTGTGCCCGAGTGGCTTGGCCAGAAATTTGAGGGTCTTGATGATGATCCGCAAATACGCCAGATGATTGCGGCAAACGTTGCGATCGAGCAGGCACAAAAACTTCAACGTGAAGGCGTTGACGAATTTCATTTTTACACATTGAATCGCGCCGAGCTCAGCTATGCGATTTGTTTTGCACTGGGCGTGCGTCCAGTTGCAGTCGAAGGTAATGCAGCATGAGTAAGGTAAACGCTAACGGCCAGCCATTTGAGCTCATCTCTTTGCTGAAAGAGCGCATTGTT
>CBDTTT010000154.1:0-4823 GCA_965363345.1 uncultured Chromatiales bacterium | reverse complement strand
CATTTTTTCACGTTGCTTCTCCAAATATTCGACCGGCTTGCCGATCTATCAAACATTATTAATAAAGACATTATCGATCAAACCGGAACAGGTGCGCTGCGGGTTTCTGTCGAGCCAATCGTTAGCATGTCCCAAATCATAAGAACCAATCCGACAATCGTGACAACACCCCAGAACTCGCGCCAATACATGCCCTGCAAGAACCATTCGGTCTGTTGAGCTGCAAAATAGGCTGCCCAGGTTGATCCGCCAAGAGCACGTTCGATAAACGATTGGTCGTAACCCGATACCAACAGCGCCATGGTCATACCAACCACACCAAGGTTCAATAAGCCGAGCGACCACTTCCAACGCCAACTATTCGCGAGCTCACCACCCATATAAACGTTGCCACGCGCCTTCTGAATAGCGATATAGATGACCGCAATAATGATGGTTGCATAGGCGCCGAAGAATGCGAGATGACCATGCGACGCAGTCCACTGCGTACCATGGGTGTACAAGTTTATTTGCGGTAGCGTATGCATAAAGCCCCATACACCAGCACCAAAGAAATTACCGAAGGCATGCGCTATCAACCAGGCAAGCGCCGGGTGATTACCATTCTTAAACTTGTGTGCGCCCGCGTCGTAAACTGCGTGCACCACCATCGCAACCAGCGGTATAGGTTCTAAGGCCGAAAAGAAGCCGCCGATGCTAAGCCAATACTCGGGCGTCCCAATCCAGAAGTAGTGATGCCCTAGCCCCAATATTCCGGAGCCAAACATGAGCGCTACTTCTATATAAAGCCAGGTGGTCACAATCTTGCGACTGGCACCCAGCGTTTTGATCAGACCCCAAGCCATAATGCAGCCGACCAGCACTTCCCAGGTTGCTTCAACCCAGAGGTGAATCACCCACCACCACCAGAACTGATCCATAGAGATATTAGCGGTGTAGAACATACCTGCCAGATACATGCCGGCAAGCGCGACTAAGTCGAGCACCAATACGCCCGAGATACCACTCCAGCTGCCTTTAGAGAATGTAGCCACAATGTTGTAGGCGAAAATCAAAACACAAATAACAATACCAACATCAGCCCAACGCGGCGCTTCGATGTACTCACGACCTTCGTTAATAAACCAGATCGTCTCAATTTCACCCGGCCCGGTTTGAATAAACAAATACACCAAAACCACAATAACAACCGCGAGTGTCAGCACCCAGAATGACAAGTTGGCAAGCTTCAGGCCGACCAACTCAGTGCCGGCCTCCTCTTCTACCAGCCAATACACCGAGCCAATAAAGCCGTACAACATCCACACGATCATCGCGTTAATGTGCACCATGCGATTCACACTGAAATCGAGCCAGTTGTACCCAACATCAGGCATTAAATATTGCAGACCTGCGAACAAGCCGAACAAACACTGCGCCGCAAACAACGCCATAGCTACAACAAAATATTTAAGCGCAAGTTTCTGACCACCGGACAATCCCGCCGTGCTGAACTGACCTACTATTGAAGTGCTCATAGGTCACCCTCCTGTGGAATGCTGACGAAGTTAGCGGGGAAACCGGTGGTGTTAATTGATGACATCCACTTCAGGAACGCCACAACATCGCGTGCCTCTTCCTCAGTGATATCGAGATTCGGCATCTTGCGACCAGAGCCAAAAGTACGCGCATTGGTTTCAGGATCCATCAAAAACTTCACCATCAGCTCTTCACGGTTCGCTTCATTGCCCCACGCCGGGTCGAGCCAGGCTTTCGTAAGGTCAGGTGCGAAGTAGGCGCCATTACCCAGCAAGGTATGACAGTTCATGCAGTTCTTTGCCTGCACCGTCAGCTTGCCATGGCTCACCATGGCCTTAGCCTCTTCTTCAGACACTACCTTACCGAACAGTGGTGCCTCTGCGCCGATTACCGGCTTCAGCATCTTTCTCTCACGATCGTATTGATAGTAGATACGGTTATTGATGACACTGTATGCAGGAACACGATCGGAACCAGCCGTGATAACTGCTACAGAGTCAAACGTCAGAAGGATAAGAATCACAAACATACCAGCTGTGACCCAGATCGCCGTCTTGCGCCAGAAATCTTCTTGCGCCCACTTAGGGATATTACTCATACAACCCTCCTACGGGGTTTCCATACTTGCTGTTGGTCGTGTAATTCGTATTTGACAAAAATAATCAGCCGGTAAGCTCATCTGTCGGGGTGACCGCTTCCGCTTCATCATGGGAATCGGCATGTGTCGAAACACACAGTCGCCAGATAGCCTGTGGCGCAAGGAAATAGCCAAGCAACATGACCCCTGCAACCCAGTTCCAAAAACCGGAGAAATTAAGTGTGCGAGCCAGTACCAGAACGGATACCAGCAAAATTGCATAAAAGAGATAAGAGACTGTCCCGATGTGGGAATTACCGGTGAGCTTACTGATCGCAAAGGCACCCGCATATAGGGCGCCAGCGAGAACGATCATTGCACCAGCCATGGTGGCCAGCATAATGCTGCCGGCTTCTGCTGCCTGAACTGCTTCCATTGATCTCCCCCCGGACATCGTCATAGCCGATTTGGCTAAAGTCGACACTATAGACACTGCTCTGCAACAGATACCGTGGATAGTACATACGTTTATGTAAAACCAATGATTGGGCGACCTGTAGCGCTGCGGCGCAAGCAAAATTCACATCGCAGCACCCATTTATGGTCATCGCGTACCCCGTTTCCGTCTTTTCTGCTATCATGCGCTCCGCAACGGGCTGGACTGCCCGTTTTTCTAGCATTAACAGATTCTTACAGCTCGCCGGGCTCACTGCTTCGCAGTGGTCGGCTGATGCGTATTACACGGTATAAAACAGTGATTACAGCTTCAAACTTGGCCATTCAATTTGGCGCCAAACCTCTTTTCGAAAACGTCTCAATGACCTTCGGTAACCGCAATCGTTATGGCCTGATCGGTGCCAACGGGTCCGGCAAGTCGACCTTCATGAAGATCCTCTCGGGTGAACTTGAGCCAAGCATGGGCAATGTCTCACTAGAACCCAACGCTCGCCTTGGCATTCTGCGTCAGGATCAGTTCGCATTTGAAGACATGCGGGTTATCGATACCGTAATGATGGGTCATGAAAAACTCTGGCCGGTTATGCAGGAACGCGATCGCATTTACTCACTGGCTGAGATGAGCGACGAAGACGGCATGAAGGTTGCCGACCTCGAAACCGAATTTGCCGAGATGGATGGCTACTCAGCCGAGGCCCGTGCAGGTGAACTACTCGAAGGCATCGCTATTCCAGTCGATCAGCATTACGGCCTGATGAGTGAGATCGCTCCCGGTTTTAAGCTGCGTGTGCTATTGGCACAAGCCTTATTTTCAGATCCTGATGTGCTGCTCCTCGATGAGCCTACCAATAACCTCGACATCAACACGATTCGCTGGTTGGAAGGTTTTCTGAAGCAAAGTAAATCGACCATGATTATCATCTCGCATGATCGTCACTTTCTGAACAGTGTATGCACGCATATGGCTGATCTGGATTATCGCGAGCTGCGTATGTTTCCGGGTAACTATGACGAATACATGACTGCTGCAACCCAGGCGAAAGAACGGATCCAGACAGATAACGCGAAGAAGAAAGCCAAGAAAGCTGAACTACAGGCATTTGTGAGCCGCTTCTCTGCGAATGCATCGAAAGCCCGTCAGGCTACCTCACGTGCGAAGCAGCTGGAAAAAATCGTACTTGAAGAAGTAAAGCCTTCGAGTCGTATCAGCCCTTACATTAAGTTTGATCAGGAAAAAGAGCTACGTCGCCTGGCGATGGAAGTCTCCGGTCTAACTAAAGGTTTTGACGAAGCCCCGTTGTTTAAGAACCTGAACCTTAATATTGAGGCAGGATCTAAAGTAGCCATCATTGGCCCCAGTGGTATCGGCAAGACCACACTTGTTAAGTGCCTGATGAAGGAACTTGAAGGTGATGACGGTGAAGTGAAATGGTCTGAGAATGCAAAGCTTGGTTACTTCTCTCAGGACCATACTCACGAGTTTGACACTGACATGACGCTCTTCGACTGGATGGTTCAGTGGCAGCCTAAAGGCGCTGACGAACAGTTCATCAGGGGTACGCTCGGTCGCATGTTGTTCTCTAAGGACGACAGCAACAAATCCGTTAAGGTTGTATCCGGTGGTGAGGAAGGACGCCTGATGTTTGGCAAGCTCTCTCTACAAACCCCGAACATTCTTATCATGGATGAGCCTACCAACCATCTGGATATGGAATCGATCGAAGCGTTAAACCTTGCACTGGAAAATTACCCAGGCACCTTAGTATTCGTCTCGCATGACCGTGAGTTCGTATCTTCTATTGCGACCCGGGTTATCGAAATCAATGCCGATGGCGTTACCGACTACACCGGCACCTACGAAGAATACCTGGCATCACAGGGTATCTATAACAACGGACGCGCTGCATAAACTGCCATGCACATCTGGGTCGATGCTGATGCATGTCCGGTAGTTATTAAAGAGATCATCTTTAAGGCCGCCAACCGCACCCAAGTACAAACAACATTAGTCGCCAATCAGCATATCCAGACGCCACCCTCGAAGTTCATTAACAGCATTCAGGTTCCATCAGGCTTCGATGTTGCCGATGACGAAATCGTGAGGCGCATGGATGCCGGCGACCTGGTGATAACCAGTGACATTCCGCTAGCCGCAGAGGTTATTGAGAAAGGTGGCATGGCACTAGGCCCCCGCGGCGAACTGCACACCACCGAAAACATAAAATCGCGTCTGAACATGCGTGACTTTATGGACACAATGCGTGCCAGCGGC
>CBDTTT010000153.1:0-4850 GCA_965363345.1 uncultured Chromatiales bacterium | reverse complement strand
AGCCTAACGGCCAGCCGCTGCCGCGGGCGTTATGGTGCTATGAGAGTTTGGTCTTCATTTTTTTTAGTTTTTCTATTTTCAAATGTGTTGCTCGCAGACAGCGAGCGTATGCCTGAGCCACTGTTATTCGTATCACCAACGAATCAGTACTACTTCAAGCTCGAGCCCGCTGATAACTTTCGGAAATCTGATGCTAGGGGCGCCTTATACAAGGTTCAAGTTGGTAAAGATGAGGTCTTGTACCGCAGTGATGGATGGTATTCTTTCAATGTTGTTGTCTCATCAGATGGTCGATTTATTGCGCGTCGTGGTCCTTGGCCCCGTTACGATTCGGTACCAGAAGAGACACCGGCGGTCATTTTCTACGATGGCGGTGAGATCAGTCGAATCTATTATGTTGCAGATCTTATTCAAGACCAAAGCAAGCTTCAGAAAAGTGTAAGTCATTATAGTTGGGGCAGCAGTTTGCGTTGGTCTGAGCCTTGGTCGAAAGACATCGTTGAGATTAAAACAATTGAAGATCAAACAATTCGATTCAATATCGTAACGGGAGAGATTGAGAAGTAATGCCCCATAACCAGTCAAGGCAGTATGCAGCTTTGCTGCCGGACGTGGCTGCGCCAGGCAGCTGCCGCGGGCGTTAGCATCCCATAAAGAGATCATAATAGTGAAAGCGTTAATCGTCTTAATACTTGTTCTTACTAGCGTAAATGCAATCGCAGATAACGCTTACTCTATCTATCTTATTCGTCATGCAGAAAAAGACCTTTCTGACCCAGACACTAAAAACCCCAAGCTTACGCAGTGTGGTGAAGAAAGAGCACATAGGCTTGCCACCATATTCAAAGACATCAATTTACAAGCCGTATACAGCACTGATTTCAAGCGAACTCAAAGAACAGCAAAACCTACAGCGAAGTCTAAGAAAATAGCCATAGAATCATATAGCCCCTATGTACTAGATGATTTACTTGGCGAGCTAACGGCCAAAAAACAAGATGTATTGGTCGTAGGCCATAGTCAAACCACGAATGTACTTGCCGGAAAGCTTGCTGGCGTTAATCTTGAAATCATCGATGAATATGAATACGACAGGCTGTATCAAGTTGTAGTAACTGAAGGGGCGGTAAATCTCCAGCTTCTGCATCAGGCATTCCAATGTACCAAGTAAGCGCTAACAAGATGCTGCTGCCGGACAAATTTTCCGCTGCGCTCCCAATTTGCCGCAAAGCGCAGCGTTAGGTGTCTATATGAAATTCGCCGCTTTATTACTCATTTTTATTGCACTGCCATTATCTAGCTATGGAGCCGACTGGTTCGAAGGGGAAAACCTCCTTGTAGAGCCACCCGATAGCGAGCTCTACGATACGTATGTAAAAAATGAGTCGGGCTGGAAATCCACAATGTGGCAGAGTAAATCTGAGGGCAGCAGCGATACATATGTCGTCAATATTGTTTCGGGTCGGCCATCGAAATTCGGTACATTCAGGAAGAGTCAGGATCAACCTGGTCGAGCTTCCTGCGATGACTTTACCTCCGAAGAGATCAGTGATTCCAAGATAAATGGATACAAAGCAATCTTCTGGTCTACCTCCTGCAGCATTCAAGGAGTCAAGATTCATTCTATTCAGCTCGCAATAGCAGGTAGAGATAATCTCTATCACGTTAGAAAGCTTTGGAAGATTGCGGTGGCTCAGGAAGAGCTTGTAGAGTGGCAGGGTAAAATGAGCGGAATTTCTTTATGCGATACAAGACAAGAGGATAAACCTTGTCCAGATGGGTATACGAAAGTTGACGACAACTAACCAGTTGGGGCAAGTTGCTCACTGCGTTCGCCGGACGCAGCTATGGTCGCGCCCCTGCCCAAGGCGTTACATGCCTACATGACGTTACCTACGATATTCCTAATACTCATGACTTTGTCGTTTCTTGTGGCAGAGCGTGTGTTTCCAGGCCGGACGCTCCCTAACTCACCAGGTTGGTACTTCCGTTCCATTGGAATCAATTTAGTGCAGCTTGGGATTACTCTTGGCATTGGGGCACTGTGGATTCCCACCTTGGGTGAAACATCACTATTTCGGCTATCTGATTGGGATGCTCCATTCGCCGAAGGGTTCGTTGCATGGTTTATTGGCACGTTCGTTTTCTATTGGTGGCATAGGCTCCGTCACGAAAAAGGATTCTGGCAGGCATTTCATCAGATTCATCACTCAGCCTCACGCATAGAGATACTTACTTCATTCTATAAGCACCCCTTAGAAATATTTGTTAATACAATTTTGAGCTCATTCATCATCTACCAAGTTTTGGGCTGCTCATTGCTAGGTGCATTCTGGTTCAATTTCTTTGCAGCAACTGGAGAGTACTTTTACCATGCAAATCTCAGGTCACCTGCGTGGCTAAGGTACTTTGTGCAGACTCCAGAGTTGCACTCCATCCATCATCAATATGATATTCATTCCTTCAACTTCAGTGATCTTCCGGTCTGGGATAGAATCTTCGGCACTTATAAAGATACGTGCGAGTTTAGCGATCGATGCGGATTTCCTGAAGGTGCAGAGCAGCGGTTTTCTGAGATGCTAATGTTCAAGGATGTATACGATGACAACGGCAAATAACAAGCGTGGGCAATATGCTCATTACATTCGCCGGGCTGGCCTCACAGCCAGCCGTCGCCCAAGGCGTTAGCCGCCCGCACGTACGTACGCAATTTCGGCAGTTCGCCGGGTTATGCTGGGCAGCGTCTAAATAGGTGTACTGTCCCCGGATACAGATATGAGAGCTTCCATCTATCGATACACCCTTATAATCGGGGTGCTTACCGCATTGATTGCCGCAGCGTTCGTCTACGTTCAGCGCGACAGTGTTGACGGCGCACAAGTTACCAGCGGAACCCGCTTCGCGGTAACCGGTGATTCTGCCGGTCTCATCATCGACCTGCAGGGCATCCTCTGGTCATTGCCGGTTCAAGGCGGAAAGGCTACAGCGCTCACCACGCCACTCGATGATTTACGTCGTCCGCAACTCAGCCCTGATGGCTCACTGCTCGTTGCTGAGAGCTTCGCGACCGGCTACTGGAACCTGGTCATCATGAATCGTGACGGCGGCAATCATCAGCCACTTACCACTGGACCGCATGATGATCGGGACGCGCTGTGGTCAGCGGATGGCCGGTCAATTACCTTTGCGACGGATCGTAGCGGTGATATCGCGCGCTGGTCAGTCGATATTACAACCGGTGAGTTGGCTAAGCTTGATACGGACGATCAATATCAAAACTTGAGTAAGGCGCTACACGCGCCGCGCCCCAGTCCGGATAGCGCGAGGCTTGCGTGGGTGCAAGTACGCGAGCGCAATAGTTTCCCGGGCGTGGCCGTCAACGAACTCGTATTGTCTGACCTGCGATCCGGCGCAGTGAGCACCGTGTCGGGGGTCGACCGTGACGTTTTTAACATGCCACCTGCATGGCTTGATGAGACCACACTGCTGTACACGGCGGACGGGCGCATTCAGCAGCTTAATGTGATCACCCGCACAACAACCGTCGTGCCCTTTTCAGTCACCTTATCGCTGCAGGTGCCCGACTATACGCGGCGATTACCCATTGCTTTTGCACAGCAGTCGCAACCGGCGCTGGGCATCATTGATCCCGTAATGTTACCTGGCAAAGCCATAGCCTTTTCAGCACTTGGTGACCTCTGGTTGCTCGACGAAGACAGCCAGCTGCAGCGGTTGACCGATGATGCATTTGTCGAGCGCGACCTCTCAGTATCGCCCGATGGCGGCAGGCTCGTTTACATCTCTGACCGTGGCGGATCAATGCAGATATGGGAGCATGACCTCGCCACACGCGAAGTACGCTTGATCCTCAAAGACAGTCGGGGACCTCGTTACCCAACATTCTCACCGGACGGAACCGACATTGCGTTTCAGGAAGTGGGGCCGATTGGTACACAGGATTTCACGGTGCATGTGCTGGATCTCCAGACAGGCAAGCGCCGCAAACTGCGTAACAGCCCGAAGATCTGGCCCGGTCGCATGAGCTGGAGCGCTGACGGCGCTTACATAACGGTGGCTGAACTGCATGCGACGGGCGAAGCAAAAGATGGTCGCAACCGACTCGTGCGGATCATGGTCGAAGGTGAGGCCTGGGATGTGGTCGCGTTGCCGGATGCCATCACGGTAGACGCCGGACCGGTCGCGAGTCGCAACGGGCAACAGCTTGCTCTGGTCATCGACGGCAGTCTCTGGCGCCTGCCGGTCGAGACTGACGGTCGCGCTGCCGGTGCGCCGGAGCAGATACTCGATGCCTTGGTCGAATCACCGGCGTGGTCCTTTGACGGCATGCACATTGTCGTGCTGGGTCCCGACGGGCTAAGCATGGTCGACGTGCAGCAAGGCCGCAGCCGCGCCCGTAACCCAGGGTTGGAGTGGCAGCCCGCACGTGGCTCCGGCCGGCAGTTGATTCATGCGGGACGTCTGTGGGATGGCACGGGCGACACCTGGCAGACCAATGTCGATATCCTCGTTGAGGATGCACGCATCGTCGGGGTGACACCACATGCTGAGCACCCGACCGATGCAGTCGTTATTGACGCGGGTGATCGCAGCGTGCTGCCGGGCCTCATCGATCATCATGTGCACTTCGAACCACACCGGGGGGAATGGGTGGGGCGCGCTCTGCTTGCCTTCGGCGTAACAACGGTGGTTGAGCCCGGCGGTCTGCCCTACGAATCGCGCGAACATATGGAAAGCTGGCAAAGTGCACGCCGCATCGGGCCGCGGCTGGTGTATGCCGGACCACAACTGGACGGCGCCCGGCGCACATTTCATTTTGCGAGCCATATCGA
>CBDTTT010000152.1:0-4852 GCA_965363345.1 uncultured Chromatiales bacterium | reverse complement strand
GCTTCACGCTAACGCGGGCCTTGGGATTGGCATTCTTCAGGTCATAGATGAGCTGCGCCAAATCTTCAATTGAATAAATATCATGATGCGGTGGAGGTGAGATCAAGCCCACGCCCGGCGTGGAATAACGCAACCGGGCAATGTTGTCATCGACCTTGCGGCCAGGCAGTTCGCCACCCTCACCAGGCTTAGCGCCCTGCGCCATCTTAATTTGCAGCTCATCGGCATTAGCCAGATACCACGCGGTTACGCCAAATCGACCGGAGGCAATCTGCTTAATCGCAGAACGTTTTGAGTCACCATTGGGCATCGGTGTAAAACGAGCAGGATCCTCACCGCCCTCACCGGTATTTGATTTGCCACCCATGCGGTTCATGGCAACGGCCAACGCTTCGTGCGACTCAGGCGAAATAGAACCAAAGCTCATCGCGCCGGTACAGAAACGCTTAACAATCTCACTGGCAGGCTCAACTTCGTCCAATGGAATCGCATCAACAGTTTTGAATCGCAACAAACCACGCAAAGTACAATTTTCACGCGAATCATCATTCAGCTTACTGGCAAAGGCCTGATATGCATCTTGGTCATTAGTGCGTGCGGCGGTTTGCAGGTTCGCAATATTTGCGGGCGTCCATGCGTGGCGCTCACCGCTACTGCGCCAATGAAAATCACCCGGGTTCGGCAATGCGTCTTGCTTGTCGTCTTCTCGCTCCGGATACGCCAGCAGATGACGGCGAATGGCTTCTTCCTCAAGAACCTCAAAACCAACACCCTGCAAACGACTCGCGGTACCTGAGAAACAGAGGGTAATAACATCTTCGCGCAGCCCCAGCGCTTCAAAAATCTGAGCACCTTTATAAGACTGCAGTGTAGAGATACCCATGCGCGCCATGACTTTAAGCATGCCCTTAGCAACAGCACGGCGGTAACCCACCACAACCTGATCGTCGTCAGGATAAGCTTCGCTATTAACCAAGCCGTCGCGACGTGCCTGCCACAATGCTTCAAATGCGAGGTACGGGTTAATGGCATCGGCGCCGTAACCAACCAATAAGCAATGGTGATGCACTTCACGGGCCTCACCGGTCTCAATCACGAGACCAATTTGAGTGCGTTTCGCCGCGCCAACCAAATGGTGATGCACAGAGCCTGTCGCAAGCAATGCGCTTACCGCAATACGGTCGGCACTAATGGCGCGGTCAGACAAAACAACAATCGTATAACCTTCATCAATCGCTGCTTCTGCTTCAGCACAAATACGCTCAATAGCCGAGACTAAACCGCCAGGGGCATCTGCACGTGCATACGTAATATCGATCGCGCGGGATTTCCAGCCGCGATGGTCCATCTGCTTTAACGCTTCTAAACCTTCATTAGACAAAATCGGATGACGAATACGCAGTCGGCCGCAGTTCGCTTCTTCCGTTTGCAAGAGATTCGATTCGGGGCCAATGTGACACTGCAACGACATAATGATTTCTTCACGAATCGAGTCGATGGGTGGATTGGTGACCTGAGCAAACATCTGCTTGAAATAGTCATAAATCATGCGTGGCTTATCAGACAAGCAAGCCAGCGCTGAGTCATTACCCATTGAGCCCACGGGATCACGTAGATCACGAATCAATGGCAGCAACATGAACTGCATCGTTTCTGTGGTAAATCCGAAAGCCTGCATACGCTCTAGCAATGTGTCGCTATTAAGATGCTGAGCTTTGGGTTTAGGCAAGTCTCTAAGGGAGATACGGCTGTTAGCAAGCCACTCGGCATAAGGCTTGCGTGATGCAAAATCAGCTTTCAACTCAGCGTCGGGAATGAGACGACCCTTTTCAAAATCAACCAGGAACATACGACCGGGCTCAAGGCGGCCCTTAAATTTCACATTCGCCGGATCAACCGGGACAACACCGACTTCACTCGCCATAATGACGCGATCGTCGTGAGTAATGTAGTAACGACTTGGGCGCAGGCCATTGCGGTCGAGCACGGCACCAATGTATCGGCCATCGGTAAATGCGATAGAAGCCGGTCCATCCCAGGGCTCCATCAGACAAGAGTTGTACTCATAGAATGCGCGTCGTTCGGCATCCATCAATTCATTTTTCTGCCACGCCTCGGGCACCATCATCATGATGGCTTCCTGCAAACTGCGGCCATTCATTAACAGGAACTCAAGCACGTTATCGAGCGAACCCGAATCAGATACGTCAGGTTCTACAACCGGATACAACTCAGGCAAGCGGTCACCGAAAAACTCACTGCTGGCAACTCCTTCACGGGCACGCATCCAGTTAGCGTTACCGCGCAAAGTATTAATTTCACCATTGTGTGCCATGAAGCGGCACGGCTGAGCACGGTCCCAGCTAGGGAAAGTGTTGGTAGAAAAGCGCGAATGCACCATCGCCAGATGCGTGATGTAGTCCTTCTCAGACAGATCCTTGTAAAAGGGCTTCACCTGATCCGGTGCCAGCATCCCTTTATAAATAATGACCTTAGTTGAAAGACTGCAAACGTAAAACTTCTTCGCTTCTTTCAGACTGCTATCGGCGCGCAGCTGATGACTGGCCTTTTTACGGATCAGATACAGCTTGCGCTCAAACTCATCGCCTTCAACCCCGTTCGCGGCAATAAACAGCTGCTCAATTTTAGGCTGCGATGCACGGGCGGTCGGACCAATATCTGCAGCGTCCGGATCAACCGGAACTTCACGCCAGCCCACCAGTGTCTGACCTTCTTGTGCGCAGAACTCGGCGATTAAATTCTTGCATTTGTCGCGTTCTACAGCATCTGTCGGTAAAAACACGACACCTGCACCGAAGTGGCCGGGAGCGGGAAGCTCGGCATTCAATTCTTCTTTAGCGACTCGGGCCAAAAACTCATGAGGCAACGCGGTAAGTATGCCAGCACCATCACCGGTATTACGCTCAGCGCCACGGGCACCACGGTGATCCATTCGACAGGCCAGATGATCGGCATCCAGCAAGATCTGATGGCTGCGCTCACCTTTAATGTGGGCAACAAGGCCGACACCGCAGTTCTCTTTCTCATAGGCCGGATCATAGAGACCCGTTGCTGCCGGAAAGCCTGCCGCAGGAATACCCTTGCTCTGGTCATTACTCATATATATCTACTTTCTTCTAAATTACACGGCCGCAAAGCAAGCAATTTTGCTCTCGCCCTTATATCTGCCGCAGTCAGGCGTCGCTCAATGAACTCTGTTGCTCAGAGAGACGCCCTACTCAAAACAATGTGCCGCTCGCAACGGCTGTGCCGGAGAAAAAGTCCTGGAACATTGCCAGAGTCACCTCAATATCAAGGCGACTCGCGCTCTTTTTCCCATACAACGGGGTAAAACGGGTATCTGCCGTATTCAACTCTCGTTACCGTAGTTGTCGGCATTACCTGCTAAGCCGGCCCGAAAGCGCCGAACTTACTAGTTTTTAGCTCTACAGCAGTGTTTTTCCGATCTCGGGCGGCGTTTTTGTCGACCCGAACCCAGCATTATAGCCTGAGACGGCCTTTTCACTCAATCAGAATGAACTGCGACGCCTGCTCATTGAACCGCAAGCCTTTGTTTACGCTGGTAACCATCAGTGTGACAGTCGTCACAGCCAGCATCCTATGCACATGACATCATTCCTCCCATGGAAAATGCATATCAAGAAGTACTCAACTACTGGTTTGCGGGCGAAACCCTTGACGCGCCTAAGCTAGACGCTCGCATGGATCTTTGGTTTGGCACCGACGCTAGTCTGGATAATGAGATCAGCGAACGCTTCGGCTCACAGGTGCAAGCAGCGCTCAGAGGCCAACTAAACGACTGGGCCAAGGTGCCGGAAGGGCGATTGGCGCTAATACTGCTGCTCGATCAATTTGCACGCCGCGTCTACCGCGGTCGCAAAGAAGCCTATGCCGGCGATGCACTTGCATTACAGCTATGCGCTAAAGGTGCGAGCAACAGTATGCATACGGAGCTAGATGCAACACAGCGACTCTTCTTCTTTATGCCGCTGCAACGGGCAGAATCCGAAAAAATTCAGGCTCGCTCCGTAAAGGTATATCAGGCGATGGTCGGTAAAGTCTCTGCAACGATGACCGAGACCTTCGAGACCTTCGCGATGATTGCTGAGCTCCGGCACGATGTTATTGCTGAGTTCGGTCGCTTTCCACATCGGAACGACGCACTTGGCAGAGAAACCACCGCAAACGAAGCCGAAGCGCTTACGCTTAATATTGCGGCGTAGCCCATCCCTACCAACAAGTTCGCCCGAAGCGATTGCCTAAGGCATAATCAACTGACGAAGTGATTTAGCCGGAGCAGTTGATGCAGTATCGTGATACCCGACGGGTCGCCATTATAGGCGGCAACCGAATTCCGTTTTGCCGCTCTTACACCGGGTATCTCCAACAATCGAACTTGGACATGATGACCGCCGCACTCAGCGGACTGGTTGAACGCTTCAATCTAGAAAACAAACAACTCGGCGATGTTGCGCTCGGCGCAGTAATGAAGCATTCGCGTGACTGGAACATGGCACGCGAAGCAGTGCTAGGCACGAAGCTGGCGCCCGAAACGCCAGCCTATGACCTACAGCGCGCCTGTGGCACAGGCTTAGAAGCTGCTATCCAAATCGCTAACAAAATTGCGCTCGGACAAATCGATTCTGGCATTGCCGGCGGCACCGATAGCGTTAGTGACACCCCTATTGTGTACCCGGATAGCTACCGAAGCATTCTTATACAAAGCTTCATCGGACGCTCGCTTGGCGCCAAACTCAAGCCTTGGCTTGGTTTGCGTCCGAAGCACTTCAAACCAGAACACCCCAGTAGCGGCGAGCCCCGGACTGGCATG
>CBDTTT010000151.1:0-4871 GCA_965363345.1 uncultured Chromatiales bacterium | reverse complement strand
GCACCAACGGTACGACCACCTTCACGAATCGCAAAGCGTAAACCTTCTTCCATCGCAATCGGGTTGATCAGGGTCACTATCATTTTTACGTTATCGCCAGGCATTACCATCTCGGTACCTTCCGGCAGATCACATGCACCTGTCACGTCAGTCGTACGGAAGTAGAACTGCGGACGGTAGTTATTGAAGAATGGTGTGTGACGACCACCTTCATCTTTACTTAATATATAAACCTCACACTCAAACTTGGTGTGCGGGTTAACTGAGCCTGGCTTACAACATACCTGGCCGCGTTCAACCTGTTCACGTTTCAGACCACGCAGCAACAGACCAACGTTATCACCAGCTTCACCTGTGTCCAGCAGTTTGCGGAACATCTCAACACCGGTACAGGTTGTTGTCTGGGTCTCACGGATACCAACGATCTCGATCTCTTCACCAACGTTGACCACACCACGCTCGATACGACCGGTTACTACCGTACCGCGACCTGAGATTGAGAATACGTCCTCAACAGGCATCAAAAATGGCTGATCTATCGCACGCTCCGGCTGCGGGATGTAGTCATCCATCGCTGCAACCAGCTTGATGATTGATGGCACGCCGATGTCGCTGGTGTCGCCTTCTAATGCTTTCAGCGCTGAACCAATAATGATCGGGGTGTCATCGCCCGGGAATTCATAAGCGTCTAACAGCTCACGGATTTCCATCTCAACCAGCTCTAACAGCTCTTCGTCGTCAACCATGTCGGCCTTGTTCATGTAAACAAGCACGTAGGGCACACCAACCTGGCGTGACAGCAGGATGTGCTCACGAGTCTGCGGCATCGGGCCGTCTGCAGCTGATACAACCAGGATCGCGCCGTCCATCTGCGCTGCACCGGTAATCATGTTCTTCACATAATCGGCGTGTCCAGGACAGTCAACGTGTGCATAGTGACGGTTCGGGCTCTCATACTCCACGTGGGACGTCGCGATAGTGATACCGCGTGCACGCTCTTCCGGTGCATTATCAATTTGATCAAAGGCTTTCACTTCACCGCCCTGCGCTTCCGCCATAACTTTCGTCATCGCTGCTGTCAGTGTGGTTTTACCGTGGTCTACGTGACCAATTGTGCCTACGTTTACGTGTGGCTTGGTTCTTTGAAACTTTTCCTTAGACACTGCTATTACCTCTTCTCTTTTTTATCTTAAATGTTTAATAAATAGGTTTATCTTCATCTTGGCCTGCATGCCGGCATTTTATCGCAGCCATCTGCAAACCCGCTATCGCGGATTACAATCCGCGATGCTCATGTATCTGTTACATACCAGTCTTGCTGGAAACTACCGCATCCGAAATCACTTTCGGCGCTTCAGCATATTTATCGAACTCCATCGAGTAAGTCGCCCTTCCCTGCGTAGCCGAGCGCAGCGATGTGGCATAACCAAACATCTCTGATAACGGCACATCTGCACGGATAATCTTACCCGCAACCGTATCGTCCATGCCATGAACGATGCCACGACGCCGGCTCAGATCACCCATGACGTCGCCCATGTAATCCTCCGGCGTCACCACCTCGACCTTCATCAACGGCTCCAGAATGGTTGGCCCCGCTTCCAGCGCACCCTGCCTGAAACACATCGAACCGGCTATCTTGAACGCCATCTCGCTTGAATCCACATCGTGGTACGAGCCGTCATACAAGGCAACCTTTACATCCTCTATCGGGTAACCGGCCAGTACGCCGCTGCGCATCTGCTCCTGCACCCCTTTATCAACCGCCGGGATATATTCTTTAGGTACTGCTCCGCCAGCGATCTCATTAACAAACTCATAACCCGAGCCCGGCTTCTGCGGTTCAATTCTCAGGTAAACATGACCATACTGCCCACGACCACCTGACTGCCTGGCAAATTTTGCCTCGTGCTTCACTGTTTTTGTCAGCGCTTCACGATAAGCAACCTGCGGATTACCAATATTGGCGTTCACGCTGAACTCACGCAGCATACGATCAATGATGATCTCCAGGTGAAGCTCACCCATGCCAGAAATAATGGTCTGACCCGATTCCTCATCGGTATGCACGCGGAACGATGGATCCTCATTTGCCAGCTTACCCAGAGCTACGCCCATCTTTTCCTGGTCCGCTTTAGTCTTCGGCTCAACTGCTACCGATATGACCGGATCCGGAAAATCCATCTTCTCCAGCGTTATCACCGCCTTCGGGTCACACAAAGTATCACCAGTAGTGACGTCTTTCAGGCCGATTGCTGCAGCGATATCACCGGCAAGCACTTCTTTAATCTCTTCACGATGGTTGGCGTGCATCTGCACGATACGTCCAACTCGTTCTTTTTTACCTTTTACCGGGTTAAAAATGGTATCGCCGGTTTTTAATACACCCGAATAAACTCGAAAAAAGGTCAGATTTCCGACAAATGGATCAGTCGCAATCTTAAAACCCAGTGCCGCAAATGGCGCTTTATCATCAGCAGGCCTTTCAGCTACTGTTTCATCTTTATCATCAAGGTGCCCGGTAATGGCAGGCACATCGACCGGTGACGGCATATAGTCGATGAATCCATCCAGCATCGCCTGCACGCCTTTATTCTTAAACGCACTACCGCAAAATGTCGGCACCACTTCGTTGACCAATGTTCTAAGGCGTATGCCCCGCTTTATATCTTCAGCGTCTAACTCGCCACTCTCAAGATATTTATCCATTAGCTCTTCACTGGCCTCAGCTGCTGCCTCCACCATGATTTCACGCTGTTTTTTACTCAATTCGAGCAATTCGGCCGGAATATCACCTTCGACGAATTCCGAACCCATATTTTCCTCTTTCCAGCGAATCGCTTTCATCTTAACGAGATCAACAACGCCTTCGAAGTGCTCTTCTGCGCCAATAGCAATTTGCATGGCTATCGGATTAGCGCCTAAACGCTGTTTAATTTGCCTTACTACACGCAGAAAATCCGCACCCGGACGATCCATCTTGTTGACAAAGGCCATGCGTGGCACATGATATTTATTGGCCTGCCGCCACACCGTTTCAGACTGCGGTTCAACACCACCTACAGCGCAAAAAACGGCGCAAGCACCGTCTAGTACACGCAAAGAACGCTCAACTTCAATTGTGAAGTCAACGTGCCCGGGCGTATCAATTATATTAATACGGTGCTGATCATACTGCTTATCCATGCCTTTCCAGAAACAGGTAGTTGCTGCAGAAGTAATCGTAATTCCGCGCTCCTGCTCCTGCTCCATCCAGTCCATGGTGGCAGCACCGTCATGCACCTCACCTATTTTGTGAGATATTCCTGTGTAATACAGGATACGTTCGGTTGTTGTTGTCTTGCCCGCATCAATATGCGCCATGATACCAATGTTTCGATAACGTTTGATCGGCGTGATACGAGCCATGACCTCAGTTCCTACTTTATAACCAGGCCTGCTGTAGTCAGACCCGCTACCTTATTTAAACTACCAGCGATTTAAAACCCGCGAAGGCTACCAGCGGAAATGCGCAAAAGCTTTATTCGCTTCAGCCATACGGTGCGTATCTTCACGTTTTTTAACAGCATTGCCACGATTTTCTGAAGCATCCATTAACTCACCGGCTAATTTCAACTGCATGGATTTTTCACCACGTTTACGCGCAGCATCAATCAACCAGCGCATAGCTAATGTAGTACGGCGGTTAGTACGCACCTCGACAGGCACCTGGTAAGTCGCGCCACCGACACGGCGAGATTTAACCTCGACCATTGGACTGACATTTTCCAATGCCTTATCAAGAACATCCATGGGCTCGCCTGTGGCTTTATCATTAATCCGATCCAAAGCGTTATACATGATAGATTCAGCAACTGATTTCTTGCCGCTTTTCATAATCATGTTAACGAATTTTGTAATTTGAGTACTACCGAATTTTGGATCAGGCAATACGTCTCTTTTCGGGACTTCTCTTCTTCTTGGCATAGCTTTCTCTGTAAACCGCTTAAATAAGCGATACTCTAAAAATTAACTCTTAGGTCGTTTAGTACCGTATTTTGAACGGCCCTGGCGACGTGATTCAACACCCTGCGTATCCAGGCTACCGCGAACAACGTGATAACGCACACCCGGTAAATCTTTTACACGGCCACCGCGAATAAGCACCACACTGTGCTCCTGCAGGTTATGACCCTCACCACCAATATAACTGGTCACTTCAAAAGCGTTAGTTAAACGCACACGAGCAACTTTACGCATTGCTGAGTTTGGCTTTTTAGGTGTTGTTGTATAAACCCGTGTACACACCCCGCGTCTTTGCGGGCAGGCCTCTAACGCAGGAACGTTGCTTTTTACAACTTTACTACGGCGCGGTTTACGCACTAACTGGTTAATTGTTGTCATCTATAACTCCAAATTCCGCCAAAAATTGATATAGGCATCAAAAGCTTAACGGCGCCCACTGGTATTTACTGCAGGCTCAAAATAAACAACAGGCCCAGAATATTACTCGAGGGCCTGTCAAAAGAGGCGCAATTCTATGCTCACTGCCGGTAACTGTCAAGAGCCAACAGCCCGCATATTGCGATAAAACCCGTCATTGCGAGCGTTAGCGCGGCAACCCCTGTAAGCGACCGAGTCGTCTACAGGAGGCAATAAATTACTTCCCTGTAATTTACCCTTCGGGCCGTACAAAAAACACGTTCAATTTTGCTCCAGGCAAAATTAGTGCTTCGTTCCTCGCAACGACGTTATATATTAAGCGTCCTGTTTAGGCTGTTCTGCTTCCGCATTCATTTCAGCTGCATCGGAGGTGTCAATGATTTCTGTTGGCATTTCTTCATCATTTAACTCTTCAGTCAGCTCAGCGCTCAATTCTGCACTGGCTTCTT
>CBDTTT010000150.1:0-4918 GCA_965363345.1 uncultured Chromatiales bacterium | reverse complement strand
CTCCAGACCTGTTGCCACAAGCATCACGCCACCGGTAATGGCAGCCGCGATGCCGAGAAATACGAGATAAAACGCAGCATCAACGATCAGCAGTTCTGATCCGAGTAATATCGCGCCTAAAATCATCCATCCCCACCAAGGCATTATCTGTTCTCCATCGAGGTCTGTGTGCGTATCTGCATTGTTCTGTTGCTCTTAAGATTAGTTATATAGCAGACCGGCGTTAAACACCAACGTCCTGCCCGAATTAGCGATATTCGCTCTAAGCCGGTTTGCGGAGCTGTGCGATATTGGTGTCGATGGGAGTGGCGTTTTGGTCGGCAAAGAATTGCCGCATGCTAAACGCACGCTGCAGGCGCGCTTTGCGCACATAGATTTGATAGAGCAGGTCTTTCATGGCTTCAAGCAGAACGGCGGCTTCGGTTTTGCCAAAGACAGTATTGCTGTGCAGAGACCGCTTGTTGTCAAAGAGTGTTTCGCTAATCGCATCAAATACACGTGGGTCCATCTCCAGCATGTCGCGCAATTCTTCGACCTGATTGAATACCCGCATTTTGCCGCTATCACCCAGGTCCTTAATGATGGCTTGTATGGTTTGGCGACACATCAATGCGAAGGGTTGCAATAGGTCATGTTGGTAACAGCCTAAGGCATCGACATAGGCTTTTCTTACAGCGGGGGGCAAGTAGTTGAGGTTGATGCGTCCGTCAACTTTATCTTCTTCGGGGACGACTTGTCCGAGTTCGATTTCATTTTCACCAATGTGCTTGATGGTGTAGCGAACCAGTACCGGCGATCGACATTTAAGGCACAGAAAAGTGAGGCCTGTCGTTGCAGGTCGGCAGGTCTTTATCGCATTGAAATCGGGTCGCGAGATTGGTGTTAGGGTCGTTTGGGCCTGGCATTGCGGGCAGCCGGGATTCACGCTCGCGGCGTCATGACTAATGGTATCGTCCGAAAATATTCTCACCGTGTCACTTTAACCAATTAACACCTTTGCCGCTCAGCTTTTCAGTCGTTTGTACTTGATGCGCTTGGGTACGTCGGCATCGGTGCCTAAGCGACGTTTACGATCGGCTTCATAGTCGGCGTAGTTGCCCGCAAAAAACTCGATGTGACTGTCGCCTTCAAAGGCCAGTATGTGTGTGGCTATACGGTCTAGGAACCAGCGATCATGCGAGATTACGATGGCACAGCCCGGGAAGTCGAGCAGGGCTTCCTCGAGTGCCCGCAGCGTTTCCACGTCGAGATCGTTGGTGGGTTCATCGAGTAGCAAAAGGTTGCCGCCTTCTTTCAGCACCTTGGCAAGATGGACGCGGTTGCGTTCACCACCGGAAAGCTCACCGATGGCTTGTTGTTGCTGGTTGCCTTTGAAGTTAAAGCGGCCCACATAGGCGCGTGATGATGTTTCATAACCGCCAACTGTAATCAGGTCCTCACCTTCCGATATTTCTTCCCAAACGGTTTTGCTGTCATCCAGTGCATGGCGTGACTGGTCGACATAAGCGAGTTTGACGGTTTCACCTAAACGAATTTGACCGCTATCAGGTTGTTCCTCACCGGTAATCATTCGGAAGAGGGTGGTTTTACCCGCCCCGTTGGGGCCGATAATCCCGATAATGGCGCCCGGTGGCACGTTGGCGCTGAAGTTTTCGATAAGCAGACGCTCACCGAAGCCTTTATTCAGGTCATTGATTTCGATGACGAGATCACCCAGACGTGGTCCGGGTGGGATATAGAGTTCGTTTGTCTCCTGGCGCTTCTGGAACTGCTGTGAATTGAGTTCATCAAATTGTGCCAAGCGCGCTTTGCTTTTTGCATGGCGGGCTTTGGGCGATGTCCTTACCCACTCGAGTTCTTTCTTGATTGTTTTCTGATGTGCCGCTTCGCTTTTGTCTTCCATTTCGAGACGGGCTTCTTTTTGTTCCAGCCAACTGGAGTAGTTGCCTTCCCAGGGAATACCTTCGCCACGGTCGAGCTCAAGAATCCAGCCAGCAACATTATCGAGGAAGTAGCGATCATGGGTAACCGCGACGACTGTGCCGGGGTATTGCTCCAGAAAATGTTCCATCCACGCCACAGATTCGGCATCCAGATGGTTGGTGGGTTCATCAAGCAGCAGCATGTCAGGCTCTGACAAGAGCAGCCGGCAAAGTGCAACGCGGCGTTTTTCACCACCGGACAGCATGCTGATATCGGTGTCCCACTCGGGCAGGCGCAGTGCGTCGGCGGCAACCTCGAGTTTGTGCTCCACATCCCAGCCGTTTACAGCATCAATCTTGGTCTGCAGTTCGCCCTGTTCTTCGATGAGGGCATTCATTTCATCGTCCTCCATCGGCTCGGCAAAACGATCGCTGATCTCATTGAAGCGATTGACCAACTCCATGGTCTCGCCGAGGCCCTCTGCAACATTGCCGCGCACATCTTTTTCAGGGTTGAGTTGAGGCTCCTGAGGGAGAAAACCGATTTTGGTGCCGGTCTGTGGGCGGGCTTCGCCCTCGATCTCGGTGTCTATACCGGCCATGATGTGCAGCAGGGTTGATTTGCCCGAGCCGTTTAAGCCGAGCACACCAATCTTTGCTCCGGGAAAGAAGCTTAGAGAAATATCTTTAAGAATGAATCGTTTAGGGGGAACCAGCTTGGATACTTGGTTCATCACATAGACATACTGAGCCACAGATTATTACTCCAGATTGGACAAAATATCGGGTGCCGCTATTTCCTTAACAACCTTCTTCGGATCTCGCGGTCAGAGCTAATTATAACCACAGAAAACTGCGGTCTGGAGGCACGTTTTCAATTACACTAGCGAGCCTTTCCCCCTATCTAGAAGAACGGAGCACGGAATGTACAGCGGCGACTGGAATATCGCGGATTTTGATCCTGAATTGGCAGCATGTATGGAGGCTGAAGCACAGCGTCAGGAAGACCATGCTGAACTGATTGCATCAGAAAACTATGCGAGCCCTCGCGTAATGGAAGCACAAGGTTCTGTGCTTACTAATAAGTATGCTGAGGGCTATCCCGGTAAGCGCTATTACGGTGGTTGTGAGTATGTTGATGTTGCGGAACAGCTGGCAATTGATCGCGCTAAAGAATTGTTTGGTGCTGATTACGCTAACGTTCAGCCACATTCAGGTTCGCAGGCAAACGCTGCTGTTTATATGGCATTAATGGAGCCCGGCGAAACCGTTTTGGGAATGAGTCTTGATGCCGGTGGTCACCTGACCCACGGCGCCAAAGTGAATTTCTCCGGTCAGATTTATCATTCCGTTTTGTACGGACTGAAGGCTGAAACCGGCGAGATTGATTATGAACAGGTTCAGGCTCTGGCGAATGAGCACAAGCCCAAGATGATCGTGGCGGGCTTCTCAGCCTACTCCCTTGAAATCGACTGGCAGAAGTTTCGTGATATCGCTGACAGTGTTGGCGCTTACCTGTTGGCCGATATGGCTCATGTCGCGGGCCTAATCGCCGGCGGGGCATACCCGAGTCCTGTGCAGATTGCTGATGTTACGACCACGACCACACACAAGACTCTGCGTGGTCCCCGTGGTGGTTTGATTCTGGCTAAGGCAAACCCGGAGATTGAGAAAAAGCTTAACTCTAAAATCTTCCCTGGCACTCAAGGCGGACCTTTGATGCATGTGATCGCTGCCAAGGCTGTTGCCTTTAAAGAAGCGATGCAGCCAGATTTTAAAGACTATGCAGTGCAGGTTAAGAAGAATGCACGGGCGATGGCAGAAACACTTTCCGCACGTGGCTACAACATTGTTTCCGGCACCACCGATTGCCATATGTTTCTGATCGATCTGATCGACAAAGATATCAGCGGTAAAGACGCTGATGCGGCACTTGGTCGGGCCAACATTACAGTGAATAAAAACTCAGTACCGAATGATCCGCGCTCACCGTTTGTGACCAGCGGTTTGCGTATTGGCACACCGGCGATGACAACCCGCGGTTTTAAAGAAGCAGAATTTATCGATCTGTCCAATTGGATTGCCGATGTGCTTGATAACCTCGGTGATGCTTCGGTTGAAGATAGTGTGCGTGAACAGGTGAAGGAACTCTGTGCACGCTTCCCGCTTTATCGTTAAGTATCAGGTCGGTTAGCACACGTCATGCATTGCCCTTTCTGTGGTCATGAAGAAACCAAGGTCATCGACTCGCGTTTAGCGGGCGAAGGCAGGCAGATTCGTAGGCGGCGTGAGTGTGTTGAATGTCACGAACGCTTTAGTACTTATGAGACTGCTGAGCTCGTTGTGCCGCGGTTGATTAAACGTGACGACTCGCGTGAGCCGTTTAATGAAGAGAAACTTCGCAGCGGTATCGTACGTGCAGTAGAGAAGCGTCCGGTTAGTGCCGAAGTTGTTGAAGCGATGGTGGCGCGAATTATTCATAAGCTGCAAACCGTCGGCGAGCGTGAAATACCGGCACGTCAGTTGGGTGACATGGTGATGGAAGAGCTGCGTGCGGTTGATGAAGTGGCCTATGTGCGCTTTGCGTCGGTGTATCGTAGTTTCCAGGATGTCACCGAATTTGAAGATGAAATTCGCAAGTTACAGCAAATGCCGAGTCCTGCTGCCCGCCGTGATCAGCTGTCTTTATTGCCGCGTGATAGCTCTGACAAAACAGCAGGTAAAGGTAAGAAGAAATAATGGCCGTCGATAAGCAGTCTATTACTGACCTTTATTATATGGCGCTTGCTCTGAAGCTGGCAGCCAACGGTTTAACCACAACCGACCCGAACCCCTGTGTCGGTTGTGTGATTGTCAAAAACGATACGGTGTTCGGCCAAGGCTGGCATCATGCCGCAGGTGAAGGGCACGCTGAGGTTCTGGCACTTGCGGATGCAGGCATAGAAGCAGACGGCGCAACAGCTTACGTGACACTTGAGCCCTGTTGTCATACAGGC
>CBDTTT010000149.1:0-4955 GCA_965363345.1 uncultured Chromatiales bacterium | reverse complement strand
CCGTAATTCCTTATTTTGGTTACGCGCGTCAGGACCGTCGCCCTCGCGCGGCGCGTGCACCGATTACTGCCAAGCTGGTCGCCGATATGGTTTCTATATCCGGGATCGATCGCGTAGTGACAGTCGATCTTCATGCCGATCAGATTCAAGGCTTCTTCTCCATTCCCGTAGACAATGTTTACGCCTCACCGGTTTTGCTGGGCGATGTGTGGAAGAAAGACACTCATAATCTGGTTGTAGTATCGCCCGACGTTGGTGGTGTGGTTCGTGCCCGTGCGCTTGCTAAACGACTGGATGATGCGGACCTTGCCATTATCGATAAGCGTCGCCCGCGCGCGAATGAACTCGAAGTGATGAACATCATTGGTGAAGTTGATGGTAGAGACTGCGTGTTGATTGATGACATGGTCGATACCGCCGGTACCTTGTGTCAGGCTGCTGGCGCGTTGAAGAGCAAGGGTGCTACCAGCGTTACGGCGTACATTACTCATGCGATTTTGTCGGGACCTGCTATCGAGCGCATTTCGAATTCAGAACTTGATGAGCTTGTGGTTACCGATACGGTGCCGCTTAGCGAATCCGCACTGGCTTGCACCAAGATACGTCAGCTGGAAGTGGCTGAATTATTGGCCGAAACTATCCGCCGTATTAGCCAGGATGAATCGGTTAGCTCGCTTTACGTCGATTAATTTCTCTTTCTGGTTATCCTGAAGCCTAGTGTTTAAGCCAGTTTTAGTCTTTTTGGCTAATTCCGGTGGCGACTGAGTCATCCGAGGCTGGTCGCTGACTGCCCGTTGGGGTATTATCCCGCTCCCTCAAGGTAGGCCGGTCGCAGGCAGACCTTTAGTTTTAATGAAGTTTTACTATTTGGAGTTCAATCATGTCTAAAGATTTAGATCTGGTTGCAGAATACCGCGAAGACTTAGGGAAAGGTGCGAGCCGCCGCTTACGTCGTCAAGGGAAAGTTCCTGCAATCGTTTATGGTGGCGGTCGTCCACCCCGTAATATCGTTCTTGATGAAAACAAATTGTTGCTTCAAGCACAGAACGAATCATTTTTCTCTAGTGTGCTTACTGTAAAAGTTGGCGAGCGCACTCAGCCATGCATTCTGAAAGACATTCAGGTGCATCCGGCAAAACGTCGTGTTCTGCATCTTGATTTACAGCGCATTGTTGCTGATGAAAAGATCCGCATGACTGTACCGCTGCATTTCCTTAACGCTGAGGAATGTCCTGGTGTGAAACAGGCTGGCGGTACGATTTCTCAGGTTATTTCTGAACTAGAAATCAGCTGTTTGCCTGCGAATTTGCCTGAGTACATCGAAGTTGATCTTGTCGACATGGAACTGGATCAGATTCTTCATTTGTCTGACATTAAAGTTTCTGATGATGTTGAGATTATTGAACTTGCTCAGGGCGAAGGCCATGATCAGCCAGTTGCTAACTGTTCTGTATTGCGTGCTGCAGCGATCGAAGATGACGAAGATGCTGAAGCTGGTGAAGAAGCCGAGACAGAAGAAGTTGCTGATGATGATTCAGCTGAAGATAAAGGCGAGTAACAAGAGTTTTTGTTGCCTTGTCGTTATCGATAAAAAAGCCGTGCTTCTAGCGCGGCTTTTTTTTGCATTTTTATTGATGACTGCGCACACTGCTACTTATAGACTCGTGCGCTTATTAAGCGAAAGGACATGTTGTGAGCAGTAGTCAGATACAAGCCATTGTTGGTCTGGGTAACCCTGGCGAACAGTATGAGCACACCCGCCACAACGTAGGCTTTTGGCTGGTCGACCAGCTAGCTGTCGGCGGTGGCATGAAGAGTGAGTCGAAGTTCATGGGCAGTGCCTGTCAGATGAATCTGGCGGGCGAGGCGGTGCGATTCCTGAAGCCCTCAACCTATATGAACGATAGCGGACAGTCTGTGCGTAAATTTATCGACTTTTATAAGTTGTCGATTGAGCAGGTATTGGTTTGTCATGATGAGCTTGATTTACCACCCGGTGTGATGCGGCTTAAGCGTGGCGGTGGACATGGCGGGCATAACGGATTGCGCAGCATCATGTCTCACTGTGGCAAAGATTTTCTTCGCTTAAGAATTGGTATCGGTCATCCGGGGCACAAAGATGCTGTGCACGGTTATGTGCTGCATCGTCCTGGCAAGGATGATGAGAGCCTTATTTTTGAGGGCATCAATATGGCAGACCGGAGCATCGCGACGCTGCTGGCCGATGGTCTTGAGAAAGCGACACAGGAGCTGCATCTAGCGACTCCTAGAACGTAGTCCTTGTAAAAAACTTCTCGTTGAGAATAAAAAAAGCCGGCTACTAGCCGGCTTTTGTATTCTACAAGTTGTGTTCTATTTCTTAGGGGCTTTATACGCTGGTCCGCCGCCTTGCTGAGTCGGGTACTTCGCAAAGATCTCTACGACCACCCCATTAACTGCCTCTTCCAGGTTCTCGCGTACATCGCTACTGATACGACCTACTGCAGTGCCTTCCCAGACTAGTCTATTGTTGCTCATGTTAACCAAGTCGATAGTGACGGTGCCTTCAGTATATTGCGTTACGGTAGTTTCATAGCCGCCATACGAACCGTAATAACCGCCGCGATAGCCATAGTAACCGCCGGCTGAGGGGCTGCTGGTTGAGCGAATCTTCTCTTTGGTGCTGACGTAAAAGTTAACGTCTAAATCAGGGTTGTTCGGGCTGTAGGTATAACCACGCTTTTCCAGCGAATCTTTGGTGGCATTAATAAAGAACTGCGACAGCAGAGACTGTGTGCCATCAGCGCGATCAGTAGCCAGGTTGGTTTGGAATGCGAAGGTTTTGAAGCCACCAAGGTCAGCATTAGGGTCCTGATTAACGTAAATCTTCGGTCCTGATGAGCAGGCCGTCAGAATAATGGCTACAGCTGCCACTAGTGATAGTTTTAGATAGGTTCTGATGGCGCTCATGTTGCTCTCCGTGACCGGATTCATCCGGATCTTATGATTCTGCTGCCGTGTTAGATAGGCACCAGTGGTGTCAGGTAGTTTTAGTTTAACAATGTCTGTATTGCAAGTGGCTATTTGCTGCTGTGCTGTTTAAAGCGGTTCTTTTCAGCCGTTTCGGCATTTGCTCTGTTGAGCAAGAGCCCAACCATAGCGCCGATCATTATCGACATATAGAACACACCGACGATGGCTTCCAAAAAGGCTAGAGTTCTGGCTATTGGGCGCAGCGGAACAATATCCCCATAGCCTAGCGTTGTAAGGTTGACGTAGCTGTAATAGAAGAGCTCACCGCTAATCCGTTCTGCTTCTCCGGGTAGGTTGGAGAACGACCCGGGTACAAAGGTTTCGAGAATCGTGTAGAGCAGGCCAAATACCAAGCCAATCAGCAGGTAGAGGCAGGCTGCACCGATAACCCGGTTGATATCCACTTTAAGGTCGGCGGTGATATCTTCAAGAATGAACCGAAAGCTCATGGCGCAGAAAATCATAACCACAGTCATGTCGATAATTTCGAGATGCCAGCTAGGAAATACCGAGCTTAGTGCAGAGGCTACTAGCGAGATGCAGATCAAAACAAGACCGAACCTGAACAGTGCTTTTGACTCGTGCAGACTCCAGACACCAATAACCATCGTTGAACTGAAGGTGAGGCTGGTGAGTAAACTGGAGCTGTAATTAAACAGGTCCAGCGTAATCGGGTTGATCGTGAGTACCGCCAGAAGCCCGATTAGGAGATAGGTAAAGTTTGGGTTGCGTAGGTGTGATTGCATATTTTTTGCGTGTGTTCTACTTGATATTGCTCATTGGTGCGAAGCGCCAGACTGACTGGTCGTCTTTGCAAAGCCGATACTTGCCAGCGCCTGTGACCCCTTTTGCCGTGTTTTCCATTTTGATCAGGCGGCAGGTGGTGCCATAGTCCTGGTGTGTTTTGCCGACAGCAAGTCTTCCCGAAGCATCCGAATCAGGGCTTTTCCAGCGCACTGTGGTGCCATCGGGTTGGTTGTCTAGCAGGTCGTTCATTGTGCTGGTTAGCAGTGCCTGGTCTTCGTCGGTCATATAAGCCACAGCCGACTCACGGGCAAACCATGTATTGGCAGCTGCTGCCGTAGTTACAATGCCAAGTGCAGCAAGTGCAATAGGCAGCAAAAGTAGCCTGCATAATGTTTGGGATTGTAGTTTGCTTGGCACGATGCTTTAGCATTCCTGATATAGATTGTGTAAAGCATAACCCAGCGAGTAGGAATAAATCGACAGCTATTCGATAGACCACGTTGTATTCGTGCGGCTGAGGTTGAGCCTGTGCCTGTCAGGCAGTACAGTTGGGTTACCGCTATCCGGAGAGTCTGATGAAAAGACATATTGTTGTAGTTGCTATGGTGCTGGCCTTGTTTGTAGGAGGCTGTGTAGAGCCTGACAAAAGCGTTAAGCAAGAATCTCCGGCGAATGCGGGCTTTCTAAGCGACTATTCACTGCTTGCAGCACCTGCTTGGCCGAGCGCTGTTGTGAGTCATGCCTATATCGATCCAAGGCTTGCCGAAACCATGGCGGAGTATTCTGGCGTGATGGTAGACCAGCCGGAAATTTTTCTGAGCGCAGAGTCACCATACCGAGGCGTAAAGCCGGAGGGCATGAAGCTGGTGGCCGATTTGATCCGGTTTTTATTGATTGGCGAGATGCTGCGTGGTGGTTACAACGTGGTCGAGTCGCCGGCAGAAGATATCGTCTATCTGCGTATTGCATTAACTGATTTGCAGTTGGAAAAAGCGAAAGGCATTTCGGGCTATGTCCCCATGTCTGAAAACAAGGAAAGCGATGCTGAGATTGCCCGTAATTTTATGGCAACACTTAATATTGTCGATGTGAGTGTTGAGATAGAGCTGGTGGATAGTATTACCCACGAAGTGATTATTGCCGGCATAGCTCATAAGGAACTTGCACAGGCTTCTGATGCGGATGGCATGGCATCC
>CBDTTT010000148.1:0-4975 GCA_965363345.1 uncultured Chromatiales bacterium | reverse complement strand
CCCCGCCAGTGACAACAATGGCATCAAACCGGCTATAAAACCCAATAATGAAATACGCATATCAGAAACTCCTCTGAAAATATTGAACCGACGGCACCATGCCGTCGGGAGTATTCAAAGTAGCCGGTAAACAGCTCAGAGGCAGCACCGGAAACTCATGCGAATGGTGATTTACAGCAGGATTTGATCTATCAGGAGCTAACGAGGAGAAAAGCGAAGCCTGACTCAGAAAACGACTTAACCGAGCATTGAGCCCAAGGCCAACTGCTGGGCAGGCACAACGGTCTCCCACTCGCGACAACTAGGGCATTGCCACAGCAACTCAGACGTCGCGTAGCCGCATTCTGTACAACGATACCGTGCCGACTGACTGGCAATGCGGTTCAGTGCTTCACGAATACGAGCCATGGTCTCAGCACGAACTGCCGGATCCTCATGAGTAATGTGTTCCATATCAATGAGTGCGGCAAGAATCGGATGGGCGGCAGCATATTGCTCTAAACACTCAAGCGCCACCGGATTGCGGATTTCATCATCACGAATGGCAGCAAGCGCTATCGCATCACGTGCTGAATCATGCCCATCAATTAACCCGGACAAGATGCTACTCAGCTCGTCAGTTCGATTGGCTCTGCGGCAACTGCGGGCAAGCCGCGGAATTACTTCAGATGCAAGCCGCGAATCCCGCTGAATAACTTCAGCGTACAACGGAATAGCCGCTTCGTGATTGTCGGTATCCTGATTAAGATCGGCACCCATCAAGCTGACGCGAATCGTGTTTGCCTCACGTTCGCTAGCCTTGGCAAGAAACTGCATAGCGGCTTCACTGTCTCCGCTCGCCCTCGCCTGCTCAGCAAGTTCACAATAATAATGTGCTATCTGATCCGGCCCTTCGACCACTGCACCGCGCTCCTGCAACTGTGCATAGGCCTGAATCGCCTGCTCCCAGTCGTGGGTCATTTCATAGATTCGCAGCAGCTTCTGTAACGATGCATCGCGGTGCTTCGATGACTCGGCAAACTCCATGAATATTTTCTCGGCCCGATCATAAAGACCGGCACTGAGATAGTCTTCCGCTAAAGCGAAAAATGCCTGGTCGCGTTGTTCCTGATTAAGGTTTGGGCGGGCAATAAGGTTCTGATGCACGCGAATGGCTCGATCAACCTCACCCCTGCGTCTGAACAAGCCGCCCAACGCAAAATGCGTCTCCAACGTCTCATTGTCGACCTCAACCATACGAATAAAAACTTCGAGCGCCTGATCAGGCTGCTCGTTCAAAAGGAAGTTAAGCCCCTTAATATAGTCGGCGTTAAGACGGCCCGGAGCTTCGGGATCTTTATCTTCACGGTCTTCGCCAAAACGCGCGAACAGATAGCCCAATGACGCTGCAATAAACAGCAATCCAGCTAGCAGAAATGTGGCTTCACTCGGCATCGTTTAAAGGGATTTCCCGCAATGAGCTAACTTCGGTCTCAGCCAGCTTCAATGCTTTACGCAAGCTTCTGCGATCGTTCATAAGTTTCAACAGCATGAGTAACGCACAGACCATCCCGAACAACGCGCCAATACCAAAGGCCAGAATAAACGCCAGAGACTTCTGCAGATCCATCTCAAAGAATGCCAGATCCAGTTGTACCATCCCCGGGTTCAGCGCTGCAAAGACAACGGCAAGCGCCATTGCACTAATAACAACAAGGAAAATAAGCAGATTACGAATCATAAGAAGGGTTCGCGATACAAGGTGTGTTTATTGTAAGCCAAAAACCACCCTTCAGGCACCTCAAGCTGAGTTTCATACAGATATCATTCGCAAAAAAAAACGGCTGCCAATGGCAGCCGTTTTAAATACAACTCTTAGTAACAACTACTTAATTGCTATGTGCTGATTACTATTTACGCGTTCACGCAACTCTTTACCGGGCTTGAAGTGCGGTACATATTTACCTGATAGCGCAACTGCTTCACCAGACTTAGGATTACGACCCATACGAGGTGGGCGATAATGCAAAGAAAAGCTGCCAAATCCACGAATCTCGATACGACCACCATTTGCTAAAGACTGACTCATCAACTCAAGCAAGTGTTTAACTGCCAGCTCAACGTCTTTAGCTGGCAAATGGCGCTGCTTCTTCGCAACCATTTCTATCAATTCAGACTTTGTCATAGCCAAGATCGGCTCCTCCCTATTCAGGAAACCGGCACCAGCCCTATTCAGGACTGGTGCCAATCAACCTAATTAATCACTAGAACCAAGCTTCTCTTTCAACAGGTCACCCAAGGTGGTGCCACTGCTGGAGGACTCTGACTCACTACGATAACTTTGAACTGCTTCAGCTTCTTCATGTGCTTCTTTCGCCTTAATGGAAAGAGCTACAACACGACTCTTACGATCAAGACCAGTTACACGAGCTTCAATTTCTTCGCCGGCTTTCAGCAATGTGCGGGCATCTTCAACACGCTCTGATGAAATCTCAGAGGCACGCAGCTGACCTTCAACACCTTCAGCCAATTCGATCGTCGCACCGCGGGCATCAACTTCAAGGATAGTACCCTTAACGATACTGCCTTTCGGATGGTCAGCCAGGAAGCTAGAGATCGGATCCTGATCAAGCTGCTTCACGCCCAGTGAGATACGCTCACGCTCTGGGTCAACAGCAAGAATAACGGTTTCGATTTCATCGCCTTTCTTGAAGTTATGGACAGCTTCTTCACCAACGTCATCCCAAGAGATGTCAGAAAGATGAACCAGACCGTCAATACCACCAGGCAAACCAATAAAGATACCGAAATCAGTGATCGACTTAATGTTGCCGCTGATCTTGTCGCCTTTATTGAAGTCTTCAGAGAAGTCTGACCATGGGTTAGATTTGCACTGTTTGATACCGAGAGAAATACGACGACGTTCTTCGTCAATCTCGAGAACCATAACTTCAACTTCGTCACCGACTGCAACAACTTTTGCAGGGTTAACGTTCTTATTAGTCCAATCCATTTCAGAAACGTGAACCAGACCTTCAACACCATCTTCGATTTCAACGAAGCAACCGTAATCAGCAATGTTAGTAACCTTGCCGATTATGCGGGTGTTTTGTGGGTAACGACGGGCAATTGCCTGCCATGGATCTGATCCCAACTGTTTCATGCCCAATGATACGCGGGTCTTTTCGCGGTCAAAGCGCAGGATTTTAACTTCGATTTCATCACCAACATTAACAATCTCTGAAGGATGCTTAACGCGCTTCCAGGCCATGTCAGTAATATGCAGCAGACCGTCGATACCACCGAGGTCAACGAATGCACCGTAGTCGGTAAGGTTCTTAACAACACCCTTAACAACGATACCTTCCTGCAAGTTCTCAAGCAGTGCATCACGCTCAACGCTGTATTCTTCTTCAACAACAGCACGACGTGAAACCACAACGTTGTTACGTTTGCGGTCAAGCTTGATAACTTTAAATTCTAGATCTTTCCCTTCGAGGTATGAAGGATCACGAACAGGACGAACATCAACCAGTGAACCCGGTAGGAATGCACGAACAAAGTCGATTTCAACTGTGAAACCACCTTTAACACGACCATTGATAATACCGTTGATGATCTTGCCTGCTTCGTAGGCTTCTTCAAGTATTGTCCATGTACGTTCACGTTTTGCACGCTCACGTGACAAACGTGTTTCCCCAGAACCATCTTCGAGAGCATCAAGAGCGACTTCTACTTCGTCGCCTACTTCTACTTCGAGTTCTCCGTTGTCATCACGGAATTCGCTTTTGGGAATAACGGCTTCGGATTTCAGACCAGCTGCGACGATAACAACGTCGTTTGAAATTTCGATTACTTGACCGGTAATGATGGCACCGGATTTTATATTTTGGTTAGCGAGACTTTGCTCAAATAACTCGGCAAAACTTTCAGTCATTATATTTTCACTGCCTTACGGCAGGCCAGATTGTATTCATCGGCAAAATTGCTGATGAAAATAGTTAACAAAAAATACGCCACCGCAAAAACGCGGAGCGCACCATAAAAAACCTGAAGTACTAGGAACTTGAAGTACTACGAACTTGAAGTACTACGGTTTCACTGAATAAGCTTCCGCCACCCAGTTAAGCACCGTTTGCACTACATCAGAAATGCTCAGGCCAGTCGTATCCAGAATTCTCGAATCGGGGCCAGGTTTAAGAGGAGCAATTTCCCGCTCGCTGTCGCGCCTGTCACGTTCTTCCATGTCTCTGGAAAGGACGCGCAAGGTAGCATCCATTCCTTTGTCTTTCAACTGCTTATAACGTCTCTGCGCCCGTTCTTCGCTAGATGCTGTAAGAAATATTTTGAGCTTGGAATCGGGAAACACCACCGAACCCATATCACGACCATCCGCCACCAGCCCCGGATTAGCCTGAAAGTCCCGCTGACGCTGGATTAGAGCATCTCGAACCGCTGGCATGGCGGCAACAATTGATGCACCGCGCGAACAATCTTCCTGCCGGATTCTTGAGCTAACGTCTTCATTTTTCATCAAAATTCCGCCTTCCGGCGCATCGAAATCGAAGCGAACATCAAGATTCCGCGCCAGAGTGGCTAATCCTTCCGCATCATCCCAGGCTGTAGCGTGCTGGATTGCTGCAAGCGCGACCAAACGGTAAAGCGCCCCACTATCGAGCAAATGCCAGCCCAATTGCTTGGCAACGGCCTTGGCGATGGTGCCCTTACCTGCACCACCAGGACCATCAATTGCTATAACCGGAACTGTGCTCATAGATCGCTTGCTCCGCTCTCAATGGAAAGGCCCAAAGTCTGCATACAATCGATAAAGCCGGGAAATGACGTGGCCACATTGGCTGTGTTCAAAATTTCAACAGGCCCATCAGCAACTGATGCCAGCACAGCAAAAGCCATCGCAATGCGGTGATCACCCAGGCTGTCCACGACACCACCGGCAACCCGGCCTCCGGTAATTTTCGCGCCATCCGGGTATTCC
>CBDTTT010000147.1:0-4991 GCA_965363345.1 uncultured Chromatiales bacterium | reverse complement strand
TATTCAATAAGTGACCGCTTTGCTGCGAAAACTGCCTTGGCAATGAATATATCCTATAGTCGCTTTGTGCCCAAAGCCGCCACTTATCATCAGCGGCGTGGCTTTGCCGCGTCCGTTTGCATGCGTTTGTTATTTGAATTTTTCTTCATTGCTGATCTAGCCAGAATACTAAACCACCCCAGACGGCTAACTGGCATAAAAATCCCGTAACTCCGATTTTCAGAGTTAACCTTTTTGCTCCAAACAAAAAGCTGTACATTACTTCCAGGATAATTCGAATTACCATTGGAACTACAAATATTGCAATTACTGCTATCAGTGGGTTGTCGATTCGACTGAACACAAATATTGCAACCATCAAGTAGGTCGGCAACCAAACTAATTCGCTTACATATCTATAGTCGTCTGTCTTTTCCGTATTCAATTTGATAAATACTCAATTCACATAACGCCCGCATCAGCAGCGGGGTTCTGCCGCGCCCGAGGGAATGCGGTTGTTATGCGGTGGGCACTCGGGACGGACCAGATTGCCTGGGATGAAGCCGAACAGAACCGCGAGAGACTAAAGCCATTCACATTCCCAGGACACTCCGTACTGATCACACAGGGCGTTGTAGTACAGGGGTTCTTCTGGGTCTGCATTATAGTCGTTTGTCAGTTCGTCTCCAACTGCCAGAGCTCGCGCCGCAATCAGAGTGAATTGACTGTTCAATAGCGCATCTACCACGTCTTGCACTGACGAGACGGACGGAACTTCATAGTCTCCAGAACCAGCGTTTATAACCAGGGTTGGATGGGCCGAGTGATTTATCAGGGCGCCGTCGTCAAACGCCCTGATCATGTAGCCAGGGAATTCAGCTACGGAATGAGCGTGAGTCAACTCATACACGGCCTCACTGTGCGACGACTTGGCCAACAGCTCCTTGAACAACTGCTCGTCGTACACAGCATACTGGCTTGGTACATGACGCCATATGGTTGTTCCTTTGCGTACCACAGTATCAGCGAAAATACCTCGACCCTTGCTCGGCGTGTCGCGAATCGTGTAGGGAATACATAGTCCGGTATCGACGTTGCTCGTCATCTTCTTGCCGCCTAACGCTCGCATCAGCTGCGCAGCTTTGCTGAGTTTAACTGCATGCGAGCGTCATGATTACTGGTGCTTGAACATTGATCGAATTTGATCATCAAATGTGAATGTGTTTAATACCCATCCGCTCCGAGGTTTATAGAAATAGAACTTCCAGCGTAATACATGTTTGTCAAATTTTTGTAAATACATAACTAGCATCAATGATTCGCCAACTTCTTCAATGGCAGCAACCTCGACACTAATGGTTTTACCAAATCGCTGAGCTATTACAGGTTCTTGCATTTTCATTTGGTCGACTAAGGCCAAAAATTCATGCTCAGGAACAATAAGGTAAGGCCTGGTTAAATTTACACCTGATTCCATATTTCCTTTGCCTATTTCTATCATCACTCGACTTGCTAATTCCTTCGCATCATCTTTAGATGGCAATGTAGCTGCTAAGGCACTCGAGCCTATCGAAGTGAAAATAAGAATCAGAATCAGTGAAAAATATTTCATGCAATCTCTCCTTATTGAGTGTAAACACAACGCTCGCACCAGCGGCGCGGCTTTGCCATGTCCGACTGCATGCGTTTGTTATGGGGGAAATTTTTCATTTTACTTTGTACCCTGAATGACATGCCACACAAGCAGCGGTAATTTCTGAGAGCGCCTTGTATGCTGCTAATGGTTCACCCTCCTGCGCTTTCAACGCAAATCGACTTGCTGCTTTATGCATAGTGGTGCCGGTTTGACGCATTCCCTTAGGCATGAATTTAGCCATGTGACTGGCTCCATGGGACTCAAGTGAACTCATGCCCAATCGATACTCGGCTACCTCTGCTGCTTTATCTAGTTCATCGTCACCTAGATAAACAAGAATTTCGTTTATGGCGGACAAATGATCACGCATATTGGATAACATATGTTGTTGCATCATTTCAGGTAGCTCTACGGGTATCCTCATGTCACTTGACGATACTGACGTGCCAGGCAAACACGCAGCTAACGTGGCCAATAAAAGGTAGTGAATTCTATTCATATTCCAAATCTCTGATTGTCTCATAACGCAAAAAGAAGCGACGGTGAAACCGTCCGCTTGCTTGTTTTATTATGATTAGAAGCCAGTTCATGGCACAAGCTCATAGTCATTGCCGAACTCCTTTGTTTTAAATAGGCGGAACTGCACTTCGTCTAGATCCAGGAAAGGAAAGCTTTTGGCATACTCTTTAACTTGAGCATCGAATGCTTCCTTACCATCCGAGTGATAGCGCCAAAGTGTTGGGCCATCCGAACAATCCAGATAAAAATTGCCAATAAATACGGCCTCGCCAGCTTCAACTGTGAATGTGCCTCCGATGGGCTTACCACCCGAATATAGCTTGTCTCGGTGGGCTGTTAGAAAACCTACCTTAGACATAGCATCGGTTACTTTGATACTGAAGGCGCTTACCGCGTACCCCCCCGGTTCAAGTGAATAGGCATAATTTGAAAAATCTGGATCAACCATTAAACGTGATGGGCTGTGAAGGACAAGGGCCGGCTTAGCTTCATTACTAATTGGGTTCATTGGAAGCTTGTCAAAAGCCAAACTAATAAGCTGCGCATTTTCATGACCTCCGCAACCCCATCTGCGACCCCAATTGACATCCAGTAGAACGATACCTTTCGTTGCTTTATTGCTGAGATAGGAATCTTCTGCTACGACATTACTTTCCTGGAATTTTATCGGCTGGGTCACGCCAGCACATGACGACAATACGATCGAGATTACGATCAAAATGTACTTCCTAGTGGTCATCTCTCAATCCTTGTGGACTCATAACGCTCACATCAGCGGCCTGTTTTTGGCCAGGTCCGGCTGCATGTGTTTGTTAGGTGTACGCACCTTAAACTGCAGTTTCATTGAATGGCTCTGCTGCAACCTGAAACTGATCTTCATATACGACATAACCAGGCTTTTCTGTTTTAGGCATTTCGGTGTGAACACCATGTGCATTAAGTATAGATGCGAGTGCATACATTTTCGATATGTGTTCTTTGGCTGAATCCTTGAACCAACTTATTGCGACCTTTTTGGCATGTGGTTTTGAAGATTTAGAAAAGCTTCCTGGCTTTTTTAGCTTCTTTCGAAACCACTTATAGACCTCATCGTATTGGGTTTGCTCGTGCTTCAGTAAAACACCTTCATATTCAAGGTTGGAGACGGCCTGAAATATACCCAGCTTTTTACCCGAGTCCTGATCGAGATTCGGAATTACGAAGCGAATGTATGGCATGGCACTAGTATGCCTAACGCTTTGCTAAGGGGCCAAGTGCGCGGCACTTTGTCCCGCTTGAGCAACTTGTTAGAGTGGGCCTACTCCGCACTTTGAAGCTCTCTAGGATTAAAGCTATGTGCATGGTTAGACCATGAGGAAGCAATTCCTATGTCATAACCATATGTCAGCGTAATGCGTATTGTATCTTTCTCCAGTGCTGCCGGATAATTGGCAATGACGATAGACGCCAATTGACGGGC
Organism: uncultured Chromatiales bacterium; assembly: GCA_965363345.1. Lineage (GTDB taxonomy): Bacteria > Pseudomonadota > Gammaproteobacteria > Steroidobacterales > JABIQA01. Next base: position 1,398 of record CBDTTT010000147.1, on the reverse strand, counting down.
TAGTTCAACATCATCGACATTGTCGGCGCCAAGAAACACTTGGCTGCTTACATATGTCATTGTTTTCGTACCTTCATTAACCGAACTGAGCGTTGAGGAGCCCGATGATATAGTTGCGAAAGTGACATTTGGCTCACTAGAAAGTGCTGATTGAACCGACAGCATCTCTTTGAATGGCTCACTTTGAGCAAGCGTAGTTGTGAATACAGGCACGATTGATGCTGTCATAAATAACACCGCAACTATTAATTTATGAACATTCCAGACTTTCCCTACTTCTTGTTTTTCTACGTTTGTATTTACGACAAAGGTTCCAACTGCCAGGTCATGCAAGGACTGGCGAGTAATCCTATTAAATATATACAAGTAAAATATTGAAAACAGGCCGCCAAAAATAACTAATGAAAGCGGATACATCAGTAATGAAAACATTGCTTCATTTGAAAGTTGGGCACCATTAAGAGAAAACGGAATAGCGAGAATAAAGTATCGTAGTATCGATCTACCAATACTTATTGAGGCGTTATCTGAATCAACTACTCTTAGCTTTAGGGCTTTTTTGCCTATAGTTTGGCCACCTGAGATCGAGCTATTCATTATGCCAAAGTAAATGAGTGCAATTGAAAAGCCAACTAGACCCCCCATGCTCCAATTTGAACAAAAGTAGTTTCGAGGAATAGGCCCAGAACAAGACCAACTATGCCAAGTATTAAGGTATCTATAAATAGTGCACCAATCCTTCTCCAAAAACCTGAAATCCATTTTGGCTCTGCTGCTTCTGTCATCATTATTCCCTGGTGGATGCTTAAAGTAGTCTAACGCCCGCATCAGCGGCGCTGCTTTGCCGTGTCCGACTGCATGCGATTGTTATGTGACATTTGCTATTTCTCGTAACATACCAAACACAATCATGCAGGAAAGAAAAACTCCGATGAGAGCGGTTAGTTCTATACCTAATCGAAATATCCTATTCAATTCTTTGTTTGAGTATAAATATACACCTGTCAAAATAATTGATATTCCGTACGCGATATAGGCTTCTGATATCGATGCGAAAAGCTTCGTTATTTCTAATCCATTGCAATTTGTTTTTTCACATATATCAAAATTAATGAGGGCATATGCTCCAAAACAAAGTAACCCCGAAATACAGACTACAACCCCTTCGAATCGTCTAGCTATTGGTCCTGGAGGAAGAAAGAATTTACTTTTCATAAAGTACCGTTTTCTTGAACTACTAGAGTCACATAACGCCCGCATCAGCGGCAAAAAATCACGTGTAGCGTGCATTTTGTCCGGCTGTATGGGTTTGTTATGCGTTTTCAGGACTGGCTTAAAAATGACCGGGTAATGACACACCATCCTTTTCCTTGAAACGAAAACCAACAATTTCATCGA
>CBDTTT010000146.1:0-5004 GCA_965363345.1 uncultured Chromatiales bacterium | reverse complement strand
CAGCGCGTCTTTAGAGAAAAACCCAGAGGTACCCGGAAAACCGATCAATGCCAACGAACCGAACAAACTGGTCCAGTACGTCACAGGCATGTACTTCTTAATCCCGCCCATGTGGCGCATATCCTGCTGATGATGCATGGCGATAATGACCGAACCGGCAGCGAGAAATAACAATGCTTTAAAGAAAGCATGAGTCATCAGGTGGAATACGCCGGCGGCATAGGCAGAAGCGCCCAGCGCAACCGTCATATAACCCAGCTGCGACAATGTCGAATAGGCCACCACCCGCTTAATATCGTTCTGCACGATCCCAAGGAACCCGGTGAATAACGCTGTAGTAGCACCTATCACGATTACAAAGCTAAGAGCAGCTTCAGAAAACTCAAACAACGGCGACATTCGCGCCACCATAAAGACACCAGCAGTCACCATTGTGGCGGCGTGAATCAATGCAGAAATAGGTGTGGGGCCCTCCATAGAATCGGGGAGCCAAACATGCAATGGCATTTGTGCTGACTTGCCCATAGCACCAATAAACAGAAGGATGCAGGCAACACTCATTGCCGACCACTCACGGCCAGGAATAATTTCCATCGTCTGCGCGGCAATATCTTCAGCCTGCGAAAATACGCTCACGTAATCGAGGCTGCCGGTAAAATATAGAATCGTGGCAATACCCAACAAAAAGCCAAAGTCACCAACTCTGTTCACCAAAAAGGCTTTCATGTTCGCAACAATTGCTGTTGGACGCGTGTACCAAAAACCAATCAACAGGTAAGAGACGACACCCACAGCCTCCCAGCCAAAAAACAACTGCATAAAGTTGTTTGCCATCACCAGCATCAGCATGGCAAAGGTAAACAGCGAGATATACGCAAAGAACCGCTGATAACCGGCGTCATCCCGCATATAACCCACTGTGTAAATGTGCACCATGAGCGAAACAAAGGTCACCACGACCATCATCAGCGCAGTGAGTCGGTCTACTAGAAACCCGACTTCCATCGACACGCCATCGAGAATCATCCAGGTGTATACCGTCTCGTTGAACACGACGCCCGGTGCTGCCAGTTGCTGCATCAAGGTATAGAAAGACAATGCAAAGGCCAGGGCCACGCCGGCGATAGTTAACGTATGCGCCCCTGCTCTGCCGACCACACGCCCGAACAAGCCGGCGACAATAGCCGCAAACAAAGGAGCGAGCACAATGATGAGATAGATCGTCATAGCGTTGTCATCAGCCTTTCATCGAGCTCATTTTCTGGACATTAATACTCTGCCGGGTCCGGAATAGCACCACGAGGATTGCCAAACCGATTGCCGTCTCAGAGGCTGCTACGGTGAGAATAAAGAACACAAAAACCTGCCCCGCCGAATCATCCAGATAACGTGAAAATGCAATAAAGTTAAAGTTGACTGAAAGCAGCATGAGCTCAATGCACATGAGCAGCAGAATCATATTTTTGCGATTCAGGAATATGCCGACAATACTGATCGAAAATAGCACCGCCGATAAACTAAGGTAATGTGACAAGGTAATCATACGTCTGACTCCGCCTCCATCTTTACAAGCCGCACGCGGTCTTCTGCCCTTGCCGCTACTTGTTTACCGATATCCTGACGCTTAAGGCCCGGCCTTTCACGCATCGTCAATACAATGGCTGCAACGATAGCCAGCAACAACACGAAAGCTGCCAACTCAAATGCATAGACATACTCTGTGTACAGGATTTCGCCGAGCTCTTTAGTGTTGCTATAGTCAGCCGGATGCGGCACCGGCACCGCTGCCATTGGAAATCCTTCTGTACGCACCCACATCACAGCCAACAGCTCGACCAGGCTAATGCCGCCGACGAATAATCCTGGCCAGACATTTGCAGCGAAACGAGCACGCATCGTGGCCGATTCAATATCCTGCATCATCACCACAAACAGGAAGAGCACCATGACGGCTCCGACATAAACCAGTATCAGAGTCATTGCCAGAAACTCAGCCTCAAGCAATAACCAGATCGCTGCACTGGTCACAAAACAGGTCACCAGAAACATCACCGCATACACTGGATTGCGGGAGCCCACGACACCCAATGCAGAGCCTATCAGGCACGTCGCAAAAGCATAAAAAATAATCTGCTCAGCCATCTGCTCTGGTCTCCTGTAAAAACTGAATCATCGGTATTTTGCGTCCGCTGATCTATCCGCTGCAATCATCGGTTCGTACTTGTCACCGACATCAAGAAGCTTGTCTTTAGTCATGATGTTTTGGCCACGCTCTTCCATGTGGTATTCGAACACTCGGGTTTCCACAATTGCATCGACCGGACACGCTTCTTCACAGAAGCCGCAGTAGATGCATTTAAACAAGTCGATATCGTATTGAGTCGTGCGGCGAGTACCATCATCACGCTCCTCGGATTCAATCGTAATCGCCAGTGCCGGGCAAACTGCTTCGCACAGCTTGCAGCCGATGCAACGCTCTTCACCATTGTCATAGCGTCGAAGCGCATGCAAGCCTCTAAAGCGCGGGCTTTGTGGCGTTTTCTCTTCGGGGTACTGCACTGTCACGTTCGTCGTAAAGAAGTTGCGCAGCGTAAGTTTTAAACCCTTCAGCAATTCCCAAAGGGTAAACGTCTTTAAGGCCTGTCGGATAGCGTTCATGCGGGCACACTCCACGGTCCGATCTGCAAGATAAGCATCCCGCATTCCACAACAATCCAGACAATCGTGACGGGTATAAAAATCTTCCAACCCAGCCGCATAATCTGGTCATAGCGATACCGCGGAAATGTGGCTCGGAACCAAAGAAAACAAAATAGAAAGAATGAGATTTTAACGGCGAACCAAAATAGACTCGGCGCTACCAAAAAGGCAAATGGCGTATCCTGCAAAAACTGCCAGCCGGCAAATGGTGATTCCCAACCGGCACAAAACATGACGGATGTCAGCGCGGCAATCAAAATAATGTTGGCGTACTCTGCCAAAAAGAAAACGGCAAAGGCGACACCGGAATATTCCACATGGAATCCGGCAACGATTTCGGACTCACCCTCTGCCACATCAAACGGTGCGCGATTTGTTTCAGCAACACCCGAAATAAAATAGACCACAAATAACGGCAGCAACCACAGGGCATACCAGTTGCTCATACCACCGGCCTGAGCCTCGATAATGTCGCCGAGATTCAGACTCCAGCTGGCCATCAACACACCTACGAGCGCGAAACCCATCGCAATTTCATAGGCCACAATCTGCGCGGCGGAGCGCATGGCGCCTAGCAGTGCGTACTTCGAGTTGGTTGCCCAACCCGCGAGTATCACGCCATAAACCCCGAGAGATGTTAGAGCAAGCACGTAAAGCAATCCGGCATTGATATCGGCAATAACGAAGCCAGGAAACAACGGTATAACCGCCCAGGTCGCGAGCGCCGGAATGATTGCGAGTAACGGTGCGATAACGAACAGAAACCGATTCGAGCGCGTGGGAACGATAACTTCTTTCAGCAGCAGTTTGATGACATCAGCGAATGGCTGCAGCAAGCCTTTGGGCCCGACTCTATTCGGGCCTATGCGGTTCTGCATACGGCCAATAACTCTGCGCTCGGCCAGCGTCAAAAATGCCACACACAAAATGACACACACGGTCAGCGCAAGAATCTGCAGCACCGTTAAAGCGAGCCAGTCATAGGGCTCCGGCAAGAACGTTGCCAATAGTTCCTGTAGCTGACTAGCCAATGCGCCAACTCCCGCTAACAGGTCTTTGAATACGCTGCATCAACCAGCACCCAGAAATTCTAAAGGCTGGCCCGGCTCACTCAGAGCAACAGCTGTTTGTTGTAATGCTTTAGCACGTCGCACAACACCATCGGCCTGATACAAAGCTACCTCAATGTCAGCCAGCGTTACCTTTTGCTCACGCTGTGCAGATTCCCCGGCAACGAACTGCGGTAAATTGTCCATCGGGGCATCGCCCACCCGCACGCGCAATTCATCCAGCACATCCTGTGAAGATTCGTACTCCGATTCGGGTACCTGCAATAAGTTGGCGAGCACCCGCAAGACCTTCCACGCGGGTCTTGCATCGCCAACCGGATTAGCAACGCCTGCAAAGCTTTGCCACAAGCCCATTGCATTTACATAGGTGCCGGACGTCTCTGCCCAGGTACCCACAGGCAACAGAATATCGGCATCATCCAGCAATGACTCGGCAGCGTAAGGGGTCAACGCAATCACCATGTCTGCTGCATCAACCGCAGAACCAATATTGTGGGAAGCTGAGACGTCAAAGCCAGGCTCAACATTCATCAACACAAGACTCTTGGACGGTGACCCAGCCATCTGTTGTATATTCTTGCCCGAAACCTCGCGGACCTCACCGCCAGCATCCCTATGCGGCAAGACACCGGCAAGACTTAATCCAGCCGTGTTCGCACCCTCGGTGATGTAGCCCAGACCAGCTCCGGTAATATTTGCGAGTACCGCAGCAAGATAACGCACCATTCCGAATTCAGGATGACGCTGCGCCATCTGTCCCAACAGGATCAATGCCGGCTTCTCAGTCAAACAACGGGTCGAGCGCTCGATAGATAGATCGGATCCGGACGCAATTGCCGGGGGTAGTTCACCGCCAGCGGCAATAATCAGACGAGCCAATTCAAGCACCCAGTCGCCCGGCTCTGCGATAATTTTTTCGGCTACAGGAAACAGGTAAGGATAATCTTCAGCGTTAACAAAGCCTACTTGGCATCCGCTTAAGGCTGCTTTACGCAAGCGATGCGCCAGAATTGGTGCTTCTTTACGGACATCAGAACCTATGACTAATATGCCCTGCTGCTCTTCAAGGTCAGCGAGCGACATGCCCAGCGATGCAAATACCGGATCGTTATTCTGATCGTGGAAATCGGTTCGACGTAAACGAAAATCAAGATTTGCAGAGCCCAGATGAGCCATCATGCGATTCAACAACCAGCCTTCCTCACAGCTTGTCGAAGGCGATGCAAGCACACTC
>CBDTTT010000145.1:0-5034 GCA_965363345.1 uncultured Chromatiales bacterium | reverse complement strand
CCAAACGCCCAGCCATCGACTAACCGAAACAAAATGGGTGGTGTTATGGCCTCAAGAGCCTGACGTGCAAGATGCAACCAACCAAACTCGGCAACAACACCTGGCAATACCTGAAAATGCTTTTTTAATCGCGAAACTATCGACAATTCATATCTCCATCATTCGCATCATTTAACCCGACAACACCTGGTTATGAAGCACAGCAACGACTTTATCAACTTGATACTCTGACATGCCATCCCACAAAGGTAAACATATTACGCGGCCAGAAACAGCCTCTGTAACGGACAAGTCTGCGTGCGGAAAGCCCTCCATCTGCACCTGCGAATGGCAGCTAGGCATAAAGTAGCGACGAACACCAACGCCACCTGCTCGCATGCCTTGTTCAATCAAATCAACATCCAGATTTTCCGGGATTAATATGGGCATAAACTGATGTGGCATTTCGCCGGACACCCGCTGCAATGAAACCCCTGCTTCCAAAATACCGGCACTCGTCATTCGCTCGAGGTACAAATCAAATAAGTAAGCGAGACGCTGCAACTTCTGTGGAAATACATCAAGCACCGCTAAAGCAACTGCCGCAAGAACCTCTGGTAACTTTGCATTAAAACCGTGCCCCGTGGAAACTCCTGGAGATTCAAACCCAAAGTTGGATAAGCTGCGAATGCGGGCAATCAAATTAGCATCAGCACTGTAGACCAACCCCCCTTCGCCAATCCCGAAGGGCTTAGTCGCATGGAGACTAAATACCACAGCACCAGGAAAATCCTGTCCGAAAAAGCTTCCATTTATGTGCTTCGCACCAAAACTAGGTGCTGCATCAATAATTACCGGAACGCCACTTTGATGAATTTGCGCCAAGGGCCCAAGGTCGATGGCATTGCCGAACGTGTTGTAGACAACAACCGCTGCAACATCATCACCTAATTCAGCTAGTGCCGCATCGATTGCATCCGACTCCGCAACCCAGTCATCAGGCGAAATATCAACAAAATAGGGTGTAAGCCCGGCCCATACCGCCGCCAACGCCGTTGCCGCAAATGTAAAACTAGGCATAACGACATATTTTCCACCTGGGCGTTTCATCACTGATAACGCCAACATCAGGCCTAACGTGCAATTACCTACGGTAGTCATCGCTCCGCGACCTGAAAAGTATTCGTCGAGCGCGCGCTGCTCAAACCTTTCATTTAATGGCCCAAAATTTGAATACCAGCCGTTCTCATCAATTTCATTGAGGTAAGCAGCATAGGCACTTGCCCGAGGCAGTGACGGTCGCAGAAAGGGAATAAACGAGCTAGTGTCAGACATCACAAGTTTCCGGAGCAAGAGGCCATAGGGAATAGCTCGATTCTACAGCGAAAACACATGCGAATCTAAGTAGCGCAAGTCGTAAATAACTTCCGTTACTGACTATTCTCACGGTAGTGCTTGATCAATACCTCATCATAGCGCTGGTATTGCATACCGATGTACTTCAGACGCCGCACTCGATTCCAATCTCCCGGTTCGCCAAAACGCCACGCCTCAACATCCCATGGAATACGCTTCAGCCAACGATGATAGAAGATTGCCGAGGTCGTTACCTTACCAAGCTCAAGCTCCAACGCTGGATTGGCTTGCCATGTGTAATCCCCCAACTGATATTCAAATGGGTGCCAGACAAAATGGGTACGCTGCTGCTGAATAAACCGAACGAGCTTCTCAACCTTGTCAGGCATAAACTCATCATCGTCATCAAGGTGGCACACGAAATCACCTTCGGCCAACTCAAGCGCCTTATTCATCGTAGCAGAGCCAGCGACCATCCAACGATTTGGACCATCGGGCGGGTAATCGCCTTGCTGTGCCAGGTTTACAAAACGCACACGTGGATCGTGCACTGCCGCCATACGGGCTTCAGTGTCATCAGTACAGCAATCGCCTACGACAATAATCTCGATATTCTGATATGTCTGGGCAAGCAGTGAACTAACACAGCGCTCAACTAGCAACTCACCTCGGTTATAGGTACCGACGCATATAGAAACTAGTGGCTCTGGCTTATCATAAACTTCAAGGAATTCAGCACTCAGGCTATCTACCGCAAACTGCAGCGGCAATGCAGGGTCAACATCGATTCTGGAACGAGTGAAATTAACCTCACTTTCAAAACCGCCACCGGCTAACAGGGCCTCAAATCGCACTTCCATCTTTCTTAGCCGCTTCTTGATATATATCCTGATGCCCGTTAGCAACACGACAAGAAATACCAGACCGGCAATGCCGAAACCAAAATAACCCATATCAATTCCCATCAAAATTATTTCCGATCTAGCAAAATAGCTAACGTGATTTCATCATATCCGTTTCAAGCTCAAGCAAACTCCGGGAACGCGGTTTAATCTGTTTAGCAGGACAGCCGCCATAGATAGCCCATTCATCCAAACTACTATTTACAAAAGATAAAGCACCAACAGCTGCACCATCGCCTATTGTCAGATCCGGCATAACTACACATCCGGTACCAACAATTGCATGCTTGCGCACGAATACAGGACCACGCTCGATAGCGAGATACTCTTCTGGCACGGTTGGGTTCGTCATATGTTCGCCGCTGTAATCATCCGAACGACTGTAGATGCGTGCGCCGTGGGACACCGTAGTGAAGTCCTCGAGTTCAATACCATCACCAGCCGACAAAAGACCATAGCTGGATATGTGAATATAAGAGCCAATGTTCAACCAACCATCACCCGCCGCAATCAGGCTAGAGTAGCCATCGATGCGCACGTTACTATCAATCGAGATGTTCTCTAGGCCGATAATGGTGCAGTTTTTCGCAATCATTATATTGGTGCCAAGAGACTTGAAACCCGCATTTTGCAGATCAGCCTCGGTGTAGTACCCCAGATCAAATGGGTTTCGCATAATTGTTTCCTTCATGAACATTCAGGGCTTAAACATCCTTAATAGCGACAAATGTCCCACGCAAACTCTTGTGATAAACGCCCGACGTCATGCTTTCAGCGATATTCTCACCCAAGCCATCAAACTGCTCAAAAACAGTATCAAAGCCAATATCCTGAAGAGTCTGCAGCAGATATTCACGCTGCACCCAAAACGAATTCAAATTATCCCATGAGGCCCACTTGCTGGCATCGCGATTCTTGAATTCCTCATCGGTACTGAACTCTTTAAACCATCTACCCGGCAAACCTTCGTTTTCCGCCATGGGAGAAAGGCCAAATAACGACTGGCCGCGAAACTTTTTTCGCTGCAGCTTCAGTGCCCGAGCAAGAGGACTCTTCTGCTCGGAATCACATAACACATCAGAATCAACTACCGAAAAATGAGTTTGCAGAATAAGTACCCGACTCGTGACCGAAGCAACTGATTCCAGAAAGGCTTTGGGCTGATCTAGGTGGTAAAGAAGTCCGCAGCAAAACACAGCGTCGAACTGACCATGCTCAGCAATATTCATGGCGTTATCCTGCACAAACTGCAGGTTATCCAGCTCAACATTAGACTTTACGTACTCGCAGGCGGCAATATTGGAATCTCGTATCTCAATACCTACCGACTGGAATCCCATTCGCGCAAACTCAACTGCGTAGCCACCTTCAAGACAACCTAAGTCTGCAATACGGTAAGGGCTTTTGTCCTCGGGAAAGACTAGGTTCAGCACCCGTTTGGCTGAAATAAACCAAGGATGTTGATCCATTGTATAACCAATATCAGGCATGGTCTGCTTACCATTATCCAGCTTGATATTATGCGCGGTAAACTCAAGTTTCATATCTAACCCCCTCAAAAATTCATTTTATCCATACAATGTAGTCCGGTGCCAACCAAATAACAAACCCCTGAGAAAACAATTGGTTTCACTGTACAATCAGTGCATCGTAACAACATGCGTTCAGGGGTAACGACCACCATGAAAAAAGCACTTAAGATTACCGGAGCCCTGCTCATACTTCTCGTCGTCGGAATGTATGGCTACCTCGTCTACTCCACTGCTGCCGGCAATGCAGCACCCGCCGCCGAAGCCATGGCGGCAATGCAAAGCGATGCTGCAGTCACTGTCACGATGGAAGATTGGCTCGTCATGCAACCAGCGAGTTCAACGCCTACTATCGGTATCGTTTTCTATGCCGGTGCCTATTGTGACGTTCGCGGCTATGCACCGGTGCTTAAGGAAGTAGCTGCGGCAGGTTATCTCGTGATAGCTCCCACTCTACCCTTCGACTTTTCGATCTTTGCACCCGATATTGCCGATGAGGTTCGTGCGGCATATCCCGAGATTAAGCGCTGGGTTATTGCGGGGCATTCGATGGGTGGTGCCATGGCTGGTCGCTACGCCTATTTGAATCAGGACAATCTTGCAGGATTGATCGTATTTGACTCTTTTCCACCCGGCGGCAATAGCCTTGCCGAATCAAAGCTGCCGATCCTGTTGTTTGAACGCGCCAAAGCTGATGGCAGCCGCTCACAGAAATTTATCGACAACGCGGGCTTATATCCTGAAGGCACGCCAAACATTCTGATCCCCGGCGCACAGCATATGTACTATGGCTCTTTCGATGGCGGGGCCTATGAGGAAGAATGGGAGCCCGGCATTAAACGCAGCGTGCAACAACGTGTTGTAATCGAGGGCATGATAGAAGGACTGGCACGCATCTCTAATAATGACCAGTGAGCTCTCTACCCGTCAGAACTCCTGCGTGCTGGTGGTTTGACGATATAGAAACCGAATAGGCGGAACTGCCTGCGACGAGAACTCGTGTTTACTGTAAGCAACCAGCGACGAATACCGTGTAGCACTTCACGAACAAACTCACGATGAGCGGCATTCCATGCATCTGCATAGCCATTACTTAACGCAAAAGATTTTTCTTGTTTTAACACTAACCTCTTAATCGGCGAACCAAATTTATCATCTAGAATGGTATTCGCACCATGCCAACGATAGTTAAAAATCACTCTATCGAGATAGCGAAACTTGTTGTGTCGCGCCAACGCCAAATGCATCGGCCAGTCCTCTAAAGGAAG
>CBDTTT010000144.1:0-5039 GCA_965363345.1 uncultured Chromatiales bacterium | reverse complement strand
ATACAAAATAATTAACTAGACCTACAGAATGCAATCAACAGTGTGACAGCCTCCGGCAACATCGATGCATAACATGCAATGGCAGAGTCAAAACCATAACTAGCTGGCACTTCAGGACAAGCCGTGCCACTCGGGAGAGGGAGAAACACAAGGCAGGTCAGTAGCAGACCTACCTCAGAAACGGTCTAGAAAGGCTTCTTAATGTTGCTGTACCAGTCGGCTGTCATTTCCTGAACGATACGCAACTGATCGGCACTGAGCCGTTCGCGCGCAGCGTCAAGGTTTGCAGTCGCCGCAGGATGGCCTTGCATGGCTGCCAAAGTCCACCACTTCACCACAGCAATCTCATCCTGCTTAACACCCTCGCCACTCAGGTAGATCACGCCCAGATTAAACTGGGCCTTGGCATGCTCCTGATCGGCAGCTAACGCAAACCAATGGGCAGCAGCAGCGTAATCAATCTCACCACCCTCACCCACGTACAACATCAATCCATAGTTGAACTGGGCGTCGGCAATGCCATGCTCACCCGCCTGCCGGAACCAGTCACGCGCCGCTATATCATCCTGAGCAACACCATCACCGGCATTAAGCAACAGAGCCACAGCAAAACACGCCTCGGCATGTCCCTGTTTTGCAGCACGCAGATAAAACTCATAAGCCTGAACCCTATCTTCATCGACACCTTCTCCCAGGTCGTAACACTTGCCCAGCGCAAAGGCCGCATCCGCATCACCGCTGTCTGCAGCTGTCGTCAATTCAGGTATGTTTATTTCGGTCTCGCTCACTGCTCGCCCTCCAGGACGTTACTAAACTTGAAATTCAATTTTTTTGGACGGAACGCAGCACTGCTGCGGATAGAAACGTCATAAAAAAGCATGCGGGAGAATAGCACCCTACCGAACACGTTGACATGCTTCTTAGCGCAACTCACGTTCCGCAGCACACCGCAGACAATAGCGCACAGAAGGATCAAAACTTAGCCGCTTAGGATTAATCGACTCATCACACTCGAGACACGAACCAAAAGTACCCGCCTCAATCCGATTTAATGCCGCGGCAATCTCACGCAATTGCTGCACGCGCCGACGTTGAGACGCTTGCGACATAGACTGAGCCTGCAGGGCATCCATCCGAGACAAACGCCCTACCCGAGACTGATCCAATTCAACAACACTCGCGGCCGCATCACCTGCCTCGGTGTCGACCTCCAGTTGAGCTTGCAAAGCGCGTAACTGCTCGGCATAAATCGTTGTATTTGAGCCAGTCATGTATCCACTGTATTAAGTGATGGTGCCCCGAACAGGAGTCGAACCTGTGACCTTCCGCTTAGGAGGCGGACGCTCTATCCAGCTGAGCTACCGGGGCTCTGGCAATAGCGCTAAAAGAAGCTACGCCTTATTAGAACGCCTATTGTGCCGATTCTAGCCGGCAGAACCCAGAAAAAATGTCTTCGCCTACCGGGAACGGTTTTAACGGCAACACGAATTCCCTGGACCACATCGACTTTATGAACACCCCTGTAACGTCCGCCAGAGGCTAGCAAAGCCCCATACCGGACAAGTTGCCTAATTATTATTAGTGCATGTGTCGCTCCTTGCTAGGCTGCCGGATCTTCGAAACTGATGATCTCATCCCCCTTACGACTAGAAAACAATGACTTACATATCTGTTTTTTTGCATAATGAACTTTACTATCCATTCGGTTTAGCCAAGGTTGAGCCTCGTACTCCGAAAATTATCCATCAGGTATTCCCGCCCCATGTAACAACTCCTTCCAAACAACTTCGATCAGACTTCGACCAGACTTAGACCTAGGCACTCTAGCGACGTGCCGCAAAATTGGACCAAAACATGACCGACAGAAAAGTATTTGACTCAATGCGTGACTATGTAGAGGCTTTGGAATCAAGCGGTCTTGTAGTTCGCTTTAAGAATGTTGATCAGGATGCCTATGAAGCGACGGCGATTATGTATCGCTTGATTGACAAGTTTGGTCGATACGAAGCACCGGCGGTTATCTTTGAAGATATCAAGGCGAACGGTGTTGTTCATCCCGGGCCCATCGTGGCGAATCTGCAGGGACACCTAACTACCGAAGCGATGTTGCTCGGAACTCCGATAAATCCCGAGTCTGTTAACGAAACCTACCAAACCGCCACCCTCGCTATGTTGAAAATGCTTGAACAGACATCGGGAGAATGGCCAGAGATTCCGCCACAAGAAGTCGAATCAACTCATGCGCCTTGCAAAGCTGTGAAGCTATCCGGCGATGAGATCGATATCACCGCTTTCCCTTTCATTCAGGGCAACCCGGGCGATGGCGGTCCGTATATCAACACCGCGTCCGTCTTCACTCGCGATGAGGAGATGGGCGTAAATTTCGGGACCTATCGCTGCCAGGTAAAAGGTCCGAGAAAGGTAATGGTCAATTTCGAAAAAGGTCAGACGGGGATCAAGATGATGGACGCAGCCAAAGCGCGTGGCGAGACATCATTTCCTGTCACTCTGGTCATTGGCCAGGATCCGATGACCTGGATGATTAGCAGTTCGCGCGTGCCTTCTCGATTCAGGGCACGCGGCCCGGTTGATGAACTAGCAATATCAGGAGGGTTGCGCGGCAAAGCCATCGATGCGGTCCGAACCGAAGACGGCCATTTTTTGGTGCCCGCGAATGCGGAAATCATTATTGAAGGAACGGTCGACATTTTCGATAGAGATTCGGAAGGTCCTTACCATGAAATGTTCGGGTACATGGGAATCAAGAAGAAAGAGAATTTTGTGATGACGGTGAATGTTGTTACGCATCGCGAATCACCGTGGGTTATGAATAGTTTTACCGGCATCACTCGCGAATACATAACCGCCCCGCAGAGAGCTGATAGCATCTATCAAATTCGGCAGCGTTTCCCGCAACTTGTTGACTATCATTCACCGGCAGAATCGCCGGGAATCATATATATGAGTATAAAAAAGGATGCTCCGGGTCAAGCAATGGAGATAGCGGAATCGACCGCTATGTTCAACGTATTTGGACGCGTTGTGATCGTCGTTGATCATGATGTTGATGTATTGGATTCGGATGCTGTGCGTTTTGCTATGGGATCACGTTGGCAGCCTGCGCTGGCAACGAAAATGTTCGAGAACCGACGAGCGTTTGCCTTAGACCCGGCGTCACCGGATCGAAGTACGACCAGCAAGGTCATCATTGACGCTACACGGCAGTGGCCGGAGGAAGGTGGCCCGCCGTTCTACCAAGAGCTAAACCGAGAGGTTTTCGAGCGCGGAGCCCCGGACGCACTAGATGGGGTAGTAACAAAATGGCCTGATCTATTGTGACAATTAGACAAGCGAATTAGCTTTTGTTCGGATAACCACTTCTCACCGAAAGCAGCCCTGAGTTTTCTTTTGCCAAGCCCTCGTTCGAACGCGGGCTCAGATTACATCAATGCTTGAGGTCGTCTCTAAGGCCAAAACTACGGTTAACCCACATATTTCTGGTTTGACTCATCGCTCGCCATGAATCGTGAGTACGATGCTACGCCGATGAGACCTATGCCTATGCTCCCATAGGTAGACGCCCTGCCAAGTACCTAGCGCTAACCGGCCTTTACTTATCGGTATCGACAACTCAGTCAATGTCAGCGCACTGCGAACATGTGCAGCCATGTCATCGGGGCCCTCAGCGGTATGCTGATAGCGGGGATCAGCATCGGGAGCGAGACTGCTTAAGTATGTTTCCAGATCAAGATGAACGTCCGGATCTGCATTCTCAGTAACAATAAGCGAGGCGCTGGTGTGTTGAATAAACGCGTGGCACAAGCCGGTAGCGACCCCAGAATCATCAACTTGCGCTCGCAGTTTGTCAGTAATACTGATGATACTGCGGCCCGGTGTTTCGAGCTGCAGCGTATTCTGCTGATAAACCGTCACGAGCCTACTAAACCCAGCTCTAGCAAAGCCGGCACACTACTGTGCCGGTGCTAACTGAGGTCCGATATATGGCCTGCCGTAACGGAACTGCAATGTCTTAACTTTGCCGAACCAAGGCACGCTCAGCACGTAGAGGCTGTCATGCTCGCCCGGCGCAATCAGTCGAAGGACTTTGCTGCCTTTGATCTGAGCAATGACAGGCTGTACATCATCAGCGTCTAGCACCAACAGGACAACCTGACCTTTGTATTCTTCAAGCAACACTGTCTGCAGCTTTTCCAGCTCAGCAGGGTTTATGATCTGCAATACCGTATCGACATGGCGTGCCAAAGGCTCGGCAGTCTCTTGAGTACGGCGCCAACGCGTAGCGAATACTGCATCAACGCTATCGGTAACATCGACGTCGCCAAGCAGTCTAACCAGCTCTTTGGCGCGCAGCCGACCCGCCGGCGACAAGCCAGGGTTCTCAACACCCTGCTCAACCTCGGCATGTCGCACGATCATCAGTGTTGTGGTTGAGCGCATTTCCAGAAACCAGGCGAAGCCCGTCACCACCGACACAAACATCACTACATAAATAAGACGACGTATACGGCGACGCTTGCGACGCTCTCTATCAATTTTTGCCACGTATAACCCCTGCGTGAATTCTTTATTCTGTTACTTGCCAGTTTCCATCATCACAAGAAACAACAAAATACAATTAAGGTATCTCTTACAAATACCTCTGGTGTCTGACTATTTACGGTGTTTATCGATAACCGTGTAATCTGCATCGATCACGCCATCGTCTGTCGACGAGGCCCCGCGAGTGCTCGCGTTGTTGTATGCCCCGCTCATCATCTTGCGTCGCAGCCACCAACCTCTGGCTAAAACGACAATAGCAACGATAAGAATCAGCCCGAACAAGGCGGTCAGCAAAAAAGCGCCGAACACAAACGAGATCGCCAGAATCGTAACCCCGACAACAAAGGCAAGAATTTGTCCTAACAAACTTTTGGGGCGTTGCTGCATAAAAATATAGCGACTTTGATGATCTGACTTAGGCATAGTGCGGCTATTCTAACGGAGTTGACGGCGACAGCATCATTTTTAATGAATGATTT
>CBDTTT010000143.1:0-5048 GCA_965363345.1 uncultured Chromatiales bacterium | reverse complement strand
TCCATTAAATCAGGCAGACCGACAAGCCTTCGCCAATCATCTGGATCGCATACTTACCAAACACGCTTAAACGGCACAAAAAAGGCCGGACCAAATGGTCCGACCTTTTAAACATGCAATCTACTATGGTGTTAGAAACTTAAGCTAAGCTTTCTTGCCGCCCGGCTTAGGTCCACGTTTCGCTCCGGCAGCCGGTTTCTTACCGGCAGAGCGCTTCGGACCACCCGACTTCTTGCCCGAAGACTTACCGCCACCAAAACCTTTACCATCAGAACGCTTCTTGCCACCCGGCTGACCGCTGGGACGCTTGCCTGATGAAGGTTTGCGATCAGAAGAACGATCGGCACTCTTGCCACCACTGTCCTGCTTATCGCCACCCTTGCCGAACTTGGTTATTTTCAGCGCCTGGCCACAGACACGGGTCTTAGCGAGGTCTTTGAAAATCTCGTTAGGCATACCCTTTGGCAAATCAACCAGGGTGTAAGCATCATTGATATCGATCTGACCGATATGCTCGCCATCAAGGCCAGCTTCATTCGCGATAGCACCAACAATATTGCCTGGCTTAACACCGTGCTCATGACCGACTTCAATACGAAACCGTTCTTTATCGGCATCAGGTGCAGTGTTGCCCCTGGACTGAGGGCGATCACGTGGACCGCGGTCTGAACCCGGACGGCGCTCGTTGCGATCTTTCCGGGATTTAGACTTACCTTTTGGCTCGTCACCAAAAGATGATGCGCGCAATGCTTTTTCATCGACCTTCAGCACCAGCGATTGATCACCCATTGCCATCTGCGCCAACGCGGCAGCAATATCCAATGATGGTACATCGTGCTCCATCCGGTATTGCTCGATAACGCCGCGCATGAATGCCAATTCATCGGAAGCCATAGTGTCGGTGATTTTCTGTTTGAAATCGGCAATACGTTTGTTGTTCACCATCTCGGTGGACGGCATTTCCAACTGTTCGATCTTCTTGCGGGTTGCCTTCTCGATCATGCCCAACATGCGACGTTCACGTGGGGCAACGAATAGAATTGCATCACCCTTACGCCCTGCCCGACCGGTACGACCAATACGGTGAATATACGCTTCGGGGTCGTATGGAATATCGTAGTTAATGACGTGGCTAATACGTTCGACGTCGAGACCACGGGCCGCCACATCGGTAGCTACCAGGATATCCAATGAACCACGCTTCAAACGATCAACCATACGCTCGCGTTCTTTCTGCGGCATATCACCGTTTAGCGCTGCCGCTGAATAACCGCGGGCTTCGAGCTTTTCGGCAAGCTCCGCCGTTGCCGATTTCGTGCGTACAAAAATAATGATGGCATCAAATTGTTCAAACTCAAGAATACGGGTTAGCGCATCAAGCTTGTGAAACCCTTTTACAGGCCAGAAGCGCTGACGAATCGTTTCTGCAGTAGCTGTTTTTGACTTAATCGAAACTTCTTTCGGGTTAGTCAGATACTTGCGAGCGATACGCTCAACCTGTGCCGGCATCGTTGCTGAGAACAACGCCATCTGACGGGTGTCGGGGGTCTGCTCTAGAATCCACTCAACATCGTCGATAAACCCCATGCGTAACATTTCATCGGCTTCATCAAGCACCAGTGCCTGCAGGCCACCCAATTTCAGGGTGCCACGCTTCATATGGTCCATCACACGACCAGGCGTACCTACAACAACCTGCACGCCGCGCTTTAGCTGGCGAATTTGTGTTTGGTATTCCTGACCGCCATAAATCGGCAGTACATTAAAGTTATCCATATGCGAGGCATAACGCTTATAAGCCTCCGCCACCTGAATCGCCAACTCGCGGGTCGGGCACAAGGTCATGATCTGAACCTGAGACTGACGCATATCGAGACGGGACAGCAAGGGCAGTGCAAATGCTGCCGTCTTGCCGGTACCGGTAGGTGCATGACCAAGAATGTCTTTGCCTTCCAGAAGGTGGGGTATTGCCTCTGCCTGAATCGGCGACGGGGTTTCGTAACCTACTTCGTCGAGCGCTTTTAGAAGCGGAGCGATAAGACCGAAGTCTTTAAAGGCAATGGTCTCTGCTACGGCGTCGACAGAAGGTTCAGATGGGGTATCAGACATAGTGGTTCCGGATTTTTAAACGGGTAACGCTCTGGCCGGGAGTAAAACTTCTGGCCGGGCTAACTGAAGGACCCCAGATAAGGTCCGCCAGCAGATTAGGGCGTGCATCATACCCTACACGGGTTAGCTGTATATCACTGATTTAACGCCGATTTGCCCTAATCAGGGCAGTTCATCAGCCAAAACAATAATTACATGAATCAGGCACTTCTGTTAGTCATCTAAGCATGCAACAGTAAGCTACTTGATACTCGGGGTGCCGTAGCGATCAAATGCTTATGCCTAAACACTTTCAGAAGGATTTAGCTGAAAAATGGACACACACCGCCAACGGCTATTGAATTGGGTAAATTCCGCTGCATATATAGTTATTAATACGTAAGCTTGTTAGATTGAGTCTTGAGTTGTATGAACTGTTGTAAATTCAGTGCTAGCAATTCTTTCACGAATATTTGCATTACTTAAGCTTTGTCCGCTGCAAAAGGCAGCACAAAGTCTGGTCGCAGGGAGCGGCATACTATGGACAACAAAGTCGAACAAAAAGCAATTGATATCCCAAAAAGTGGTGGAGCAGTCTCGGATGAGAACCTGCGTCCCGAAGCTATTCTGGTTCGTAACACCCTACTCGCCCGTGGTCTCGAAACACCGATGATCCACACCGGTCTTTCTGACGAAGCAAAGAAAGCCAAAATCGAAGAGCATTTCACTGTAATCATGGAAACACTTGGTTTGGATCTGCGTGACGACAGCCTGGTAGACACACCCAAACGTATCGCCAAAATGTACGTTCAGGAAATCTTCGGCGGCCTTAATTACGCCAACTTCCCGAAACTCACTGTCATCGAGAACAAGATGAAGGTGGATGAGATGATTACAGTCAAGAACATTGATCTGTCATCAACTTGTGAACATCACTTTGTAACTATTGATGGCAACGCTACCGTTGCTTACATCCCACGCAAGAATGTAGTTGGTTTATCAAAGATAAACCGCCTGGTTCGTTTCTTTGCACAACGCCCTCAGATTCAGGAACGTCTTACCCAGCAGGTACTGGTTGCATTGCAAGCGCTACTTGAAACCGACGACGTTGCAGTCAACATGACAGCCGTTCACTACTGTGTGAAATCACGCGGCGTGATGGATGCCAATAGCGAAACGACTACGACGGCTCTCGGCGGTGTCTTTAAAAGCAGCCCGATCAGCCGCAAAGAGTTTTTGATGAGCATTAATTAAGTTCATCATTTAAAACGAGCAATAAAAAAGCAGCCTGATGGCTGCTTTTTTATGCCTGCAAGATTGTTGATCAGGCACCGTTTTGTGTATGGTCTTAAATCATGAACGATTACGACAAAACACTCTTTATTACCGGAGCCGGCGTGAGTGCTGAAAGCGGTATCCCTACCTTCAGAGGCCGCGACGGTTACTGGACGATTGGCAGCGTCAACTACACACCTCAGGAAATGGCCACCCGCGCCATGTATCAAAAAAACCCAGGCGAGTTTCTCAGTTGGTACTACCAGCGGTTTGCCACATACCGCAATCACGGTCCCAACGATGTACATCGCTGGTTAGCTGACAAGAACCTGATCACACAGAACATTGACGGCCTTGACGGCAAAGCCGGCAATAACAACTACATTGCCATACACGGCAGACTCGACAAAATAACACTCTTCCATGAACAGGGAGATGACGTTGCCACTATTGACGCTCCCTGGAACGAAGTCGACAACACACAGGAAGAAACATCGCTATTAGAACTGTTCCGGGTAGACGGAGAACCCGAACTCAACCATTCATATAAGCCGTATGTGCTGCTATTCGATGAGTATTACACCGAACTTTATAGAATCAGTGAAGCCCAGCAGAGGATGTTCGATGCCGAACGAATTATTTTTATAGGCACATCATTTAGTGTCAATATCACGCAGATGGCTTTAGATATTGCCCGTAACAACAACACCGCGATAGAGATCGTCGACCCTGATCCTGTCGAAGTGAATTGCCCGAATGTTGTGTATCACAGCATGACCGCAGCCGAATATATTAATAAAGTGGCTAGCTAAAAATCTTTACCAAAGACAACACCTACAACCATAACTGAATCGTCATCAACAAAATCAACGTTAAATGTGGGCGCGATTTCGATATTGCCGACCTCAAAACCGTACTCGATACCTAGGCGCGTGAGATATTTCTCATCACCGTCTTCTTCAATCTCAACACCCGGAGCAACATAAAGCTTCCATTTGTTTAGATGTAGATTAAAAGGGACTGCCAGAATTAAAAAATTGGCATCGCCGAACGCAAACTCAGCCATACCGCCAATGCTGAACGGTTCGCTGAACCTCCGTGCATATTCAATCGCCAGAGTCGGTGCTTTTTCACGACGATCCTCTTCCGTGAGCCCGACAAATACACCAAGATGATTTTTACCCTCTTTGCTTTCTTCAGCGAAGACTGAAGTCAAAGGCAACAAAAGGAATACTGCTATCAGTACACGAAACATAACCACTCCCACATTTAACTAAGACTCCCCACAAAAATAATAGGTGGAATAAGCCTAAAGATCCAGACCCAGCGTCGTAATATCAGCCTCAATAGCTGGTAAGGCCATGGGAAAAGCCTACTAACGAAACGCGGGTAAAACCAACTCCGCAAAGTTACGCGCCTGCGCAACCATGGCTGCCTGCCGCTCACCATGTGGATGAGCTACCGGCGAACCGCCCAAAATGTATACGTGGTCGAGCCCGATATCGGTCAACAGTTTTAGCCGTGATTGGCATTTCTCCGCGGGACCGCAGATTGAAAACCAATCGACAAAATCATTACTCACTTCCGTCGCATGCTGCGCCTCTTCCTGCGCATGATGTGCCATATCGTATTCAGCCTGCATATGACGTGCCAGATCTTTTAGCTCAGGCGGCAGATGATCCAAC
>CBDTTT010000142.1:0-5071 GCA_965363345.1 uncultured Chromatiales bacterium | reverse complement strand
GCGTGCAGGGCATTGTTGAGAATCCGGATGAGCGTTTGGTGCCGGGCATGTTTGTTCAGGTGGAGGTTATTTTGCCGGTGCGCGATAGCGTACTGACTGTGCCCCAGTCTGTGATTACCTTTAGCCCCTACGGCAATTCGGTATTCGTGCTTGATAGCGGTGCCGATGGCGCGCTGAGTGCGCGCAAGGTGTTTGTTACGACGGGTGAAACCAGAGGTGATCAGGTGATGATTACATCAGGGCTCGATACGGGTGCGACGTTAGTTACCGCCGGCCAGCAAAAGTTACGCAACGGTTCGCTGGTGGTCGTAGATAATTCTGTATCTGTGAGCAATCAGCCAGCACCTGTTCCGGCCAACAAATAGGCATCGCGCATGATGACTTTCACCGATATTTTTATTCGCCGTCCGGTGCTGTCGGTGGTGGTGAGTTTGCTGATACTGCTGGTGGGCTTGCGATCGATTCAGCTGTTGCAGGTGAGTCAGTACCCGCAGAGTGAGAGTGCGGTTATTCGCATTTTGACAAGCTATCCGGGTGCAGATGCGGCATTGGTTCGGGGCTTTATCACCATGCCGTTGGAGCGCGAGATTGCCAGTGCCGATGGAATCGACTATCTGGAATCAAGCAGTCTGCAGGGCGCAAGCACTATCACGGCGCATCTCAAACTCAATTATCCACCATACGATGCATTGACCCAGATTACCGCCAAGGTGAATCGGGTTCGGGCCGACTTACCTGATGCCAGTGAAGAGCCAACGCTCGAAGTAGCGGTTGGTGAAACGACCTCGGCGATGTACCTCAGCTTTACCAGTGTCACACGGCCGCAGAATCAGATTACTGATTATCTTGTGCGGGTGGTGCAGCCACAACTGGAGTCGGTGGCCGGTGTGCAACAGGCTGCCATTTTAGGTGGACGCAACTTTGCGATGCGAATCTGGCTTGATCCGGCTCGCATGTATGCGTTGTCCGTCACGCCCGGCGACGTGACGGCGGCCCTTAGGGCGAATAACTTCCAGGCTGCGGTGGGCAAGACCAAAGGTGACGCGGTGTCCATCAACCTGACGGCATCCACGGATCTGCGCTCAGTGGATGAGTTTCGCCGCTTGATTGTTGCCGGTGCAAATGATTCTCCGGTGCA
Organism: uncultured Chromatiales bacterium; assembly: GCA_965363345.1. Classification (GTDB taxonomy): domain Bacteria; phylum Pseudomonadota; class Gammaproteobacteria; order Steroidobacterales; genus JABIQA01. The sequence continues at coordinate 3,933 of CBDTTT010000142.1, read as the reverse complement.
TCTCGAAGATATTGCGACGGTTGTTCTGGGTGCTGATAACTATGACACCTCGGTGGCATTCAATGGCGAAATTGCCACGTTTATTGCTATTGATGTGTTGCCCGCGGCCAATCCGCTTGAGGTGATTCAGGAAATTCGCGATATGGTTCCTGGCATACAGGCCAACTTGCCTGATGACATTGATGGTGTTATCTCGTACGACAAAACCCGTTATATCGAAGACGCGATTACCGAAGTAATTAAGACCTTGGTTGAGGCAGCGCTCATTGTGATGCTGGTGATCTATCTCTTCCTGGGTACCGTGCGGTCGGTCCTGATACCTATCATCGCGATTCCATTGTCGATGATTGGCACCGCTGCGCTAATGGTGTTGCTGGGCTACTCTATCAACCTGCTCACCCTACTTGCGATGGTGCTGGCCATTGGTTTGGTTGTGGATGATGCCATTATCGTTGTGGAGAATATCCAACGGCATATTGAAGAAGGTAAGTCGCGGTTTGATGCCGCCATTCTGGGTGCGCGCGAATTGGCGGTGCCGATTATGGCCATGACGATCACCTTGTTTGCTGTCTATGCACCGATTGGGTTTTCTGGTGGGCTTACCGGTAGTTTGTTCCGCGAGTTTGCGTTTACGCTAGCGGGTGCCGTCTTAATATCGGGCGTGGTTGCGCTCACGCTATCGCCGATGATGTGCTCCCGATTATTGCCGCGCCGCTCTGAAGAGGCCAGGCTCGCCAAGTGGCTAGACGCACGTTTTGAATCATTACGGCAAAGCTATTCGGGTGTATTGCATAAGACTTTGGATGTGGTGCCTGTGGTGCTGACCTTTGCCGGAGTAGTAATAGTTAGCATCTATTTCATGTTTATTATGACTCCTGCGGAGCTGGCACCGGCCGAAGACCAGGGAATCATTCTGGTGGTGTCTACCGCCGAAGCAACGACATCCCCCGAGCAGTTGCCGCGTTATACGTCGGCTTTGGTGGATGCCTATGCCGACCTCGAAGAAGCGGATCAGAGCTTTCTGTTTAATGGTGCGCTAGGCAGTGGTCCTGCTGTTACGGCCAATACAGCACTATCAGGTTTGGTGTTGAGGCCCTGGGGTGAGCGGGAACGCTCGATCAATGAATTGATTCCTGAGGTGCAGGCGATGGCGAATAGCGTGGCGGGCTTGCAATCTGCCGCGTTTACTCTGCCTGCGATGCCCGGTGCTGGCTCCGGTTTGCCGGTGCAGTTTGTTATTGGCTCGACGTTGCCACAGCTGGCGTCATACGAATTGGGTCAGCAGTTGGTGCAGTCGGCCTATGGGAGCGGTCTGTTCGTCTATGCCGACCTGAATGTGAAATACGATCGCCCGGAAACACGCATTGTCGTGGACCGCGAGAAGGCGGCAAACCTGGGCGTGAACATGCAGCAGGTGGGCGAAGATCTTGGCGTTATGATGAGCGATCAGTTTGTAAATCGGTTTAATTTGCAGGGTCGTAGCTACAAGGTGATTCCGCAGGTGGATCGACGTTACCGCATGAATCCGGAACAAGTAAGCGCGTTTCCTGTGCGCACTGAGTCGGGTGATGTCGTACCGTTGTCGACTATTGTGAGCTTTAGTCAGGCGGTAGAGCCACAAGAGTTAAAGCGGTTTCAGCAACAAAACTCGGTTACGTTGTCGGCAGTGCCGACACCCGGCGTAGCCCTGAGTAGTGCGCTCGAGTTTCTCGAAGCAGAGACCTATCGGTTGGCCGGCAATAACTTCCGTATCGATTACGCAGGCCCATCACGGCAGTATGTGAAAGAGGGAAGCAGCCTGGTTCTCACTTTCTTCTTTTCTATCATTGTGATTTATCTCGTGCTCGCGGCACAGTTTGAATCGTTTCGTGATCCGCTCATTATGCTGGTGAGTGTGCCCCTATCGATTGCAGGTGCGCTGGTCTTCTTAACGCTAGGTGCGGCCACTATTAATATCTATACCCAGGTCGGACTGATTACGCTTGTGGGTTTGATTAGTAAACACGGTATTTTAATTGTCGAGTTCGCTAATCAGTTGCAGCGCACCGATGGCCTGGATAAACGTGCCGCTGTAGAAAAGGCTGCCGGAATGCGGCTACGTCCTGTGCTGATGACAACAGCAGCAACAGTATTGGGCGTTGTGCCTCTGTTGATGGCCAGCGGCGCTGGTTCTGTGAGTCGCTACAACATTGGCTTGGTCATCGCGAGCGGTATGGCGATTGGCACATTGTTTACAATCTTTGTTGTCCCTGCTGTGTATGTGGCTATGGCGCGCGATCGTCGCGTTGAGCAGGGCGGCACAGCATCGGCGGTGTAAGCTTGAACCGCGATATACGCTAGTTCCTGCAATCTCATGTGCTCGTTTTTATTCTATTTACGCTGCCGTATTAACTGCTGGAATCGACTTTGAGTTAGCGAGTTGCGGTTCGCCAATCAGAGCCCAGCGCAGCGGCAATTAGCGTTGCATGATCGCCCGCAACATTGGCTATGGCTAGGCAGCCGGAGGCGAAGCTAACGAAATCCGGGTCACTGTCGACCTGGGCCGGCCCTTTGTCTTCGGTGCGCCAGCGGTGCGCCCAGCCGCGGATGTTGCCGCGAATGACAAATATACGTTCGACTTCATTGCCAGCGTCACCATGCCAGCTAGCCACCATGTTGGCGGCGCGTGTTAGTTTCTTCATCTGTTGATTCTGTGCCTCAATGGCAGCGTCGACCCAGCTACCTTTGGCGGCGAAGCCGCTATCTGCGGTTAGCAGTAATTGCCGGGTTTCTGCGGGCAGTTCCGTCAGCTGCTGATAGAGGTGTTCTGTAATCTCGGCTAGATCTTTTGCAGCAGTAATTTCAGCAGCCGTGTCTCGTGCCGGCAATTCATAGAGCCCTGCAACAAGTCGGCGGGCAAGTTCTTCCTGAGTATCCATGCTCTTATTATATTGAATTCATGGTCGGTTTCACTAACCTGTTGCTATCAAATCTATTGCAAACTTAGGAAAGGATAGAGCAGGACAGAGCAAGCTAGTTACTTACTTGGTCTGTCCTGCTTAGAAACTTTTGCTTTTAGTGACGCATGGTGTCCAAATTTGATGATCTGTCGTCTTAGACTTGGTTCATCTCTTGTTCATTTGACGGAACTATTCTTGCTGTGTGTCGGTTAGCGAACTCTTTTTGTGACTGCCCTTCACTTTCCGATCCCCGTTCCATTTTCTTGAATTCAAGCGCTGTGAGAACTATCCCAACAAGCATCAAGCCGAATACCAATATTGCTGCAAATAAAATGGATTCTGTGCCTATCATTTTAGACTCCTTAAGCCCATGAGCTTGAAATAAATACCGAAACAGAGGATGGACGGCACCCATATCGCAGTGAATACGCCTTCATCGTGCTGGCCGCTGAACCATAGGTAGGCTGAAAGCACAAAAGCGATGGAAACCGCCAGCAGAATGAATATATCGGAACGTTGAAACATGATTTACTCCTTTGATTTTGGCCGCATTGGCTTAGAAGAGGGGGTGTGCTGCGGGGAGATTGATTCCCAGGAGCCGATAGCTGCAGCTGCGCAACCGATCACGGCGATCCGTGCGTAGGTTTTTAAAGCTGACTCGCCGAAGAGAATGAATTCAGGCATTTCAAAAATACCAATGAGATCAGAAAAGCCGAGGCCGGCTGCAATAATCAGGAGTGTGATTCCGACACGGAAAAGAACTCGCTGAATTAGACCCTGGCGGGGCTTCATGCTGTCAGAGAGTCTCATGATATAAGACCTCCCTATCTGCTTTTGCAGGAGTCGGAAGCAGGATGCCGCTCTGTTGGAATGCCCGCTTTATGTTTTCTGTAACTGTCCATGATAAAGGTTTCGATGCTTGCAACAGCTTAGATGCAGGTGTGCAGAATCGTTACAGATAAGTTACATCTGCAGCCTTATAGAACCTTGTTGG
>CBDTTT010000141.1:0-5095 GCA_965363345.1 uncultured Chromatiales bacterium | reverse complement strand
GTTTGTTTTTATTATTAATAGCCGAACAAAATGATACATCAAACCGCGACTATCAGCTATTTCTTTACCCATGTGCCCGGATTGATCGGCTCCCCATTCTTTCTTAACTCAAAATACACTCCGGTTTCACTCTGGCCACCGCTGTCGCCGACGTGACCAATAATCTCGCCAGGCTGCACCCAGCTGCCAACGCCATGCAACAGCTCCTGATTGTGACCATACAAACTAAGATAGCCGTCGCCATGCTCAACGATAATGAGCAGCCCCATTCCCTGCAGCCAATCGGCGAACACCACCCGGCCATGTGAAAACGCCCGTACATTGTTGCCAGCCGGAGCACCGATCAAGACGCCATTCCAGCGCAACTGACTGTTAGCCCGGCGCTGGCCATAAGTGCGACGAATCTTGCCCTTAACCGGCCATGCCAATTTACCCTTCTGCTGCGCAAACGGGCCCGAGGGTAATGAGGGCATTTCAGGCAGTACATTGGCCAGCTCAACGACCAACTTATCGAGAACCTTCGCCTGGTTCTTCAGGCTTGCCAGCTGCGATTCACTCGAAGACAAGCCTTTCTCTAGCTTAGCAACGGCAGCTTGTCGCTCAGACCGGGCGTCCTTAACGTCTTCTAATACTACCTTTTGATCCGACTCCAGCTCTTCCAGGCGTTCCGCTTCGGCCTGCAGCTCGACCGCGATCAGTTGCAGCTCCTGCAACTGCTGCTGTACTCCCGCAATCAGCTCACTGCGCTGCTTGGTCATGTACTCGTGCCAGGTTAGGCGGCGGCCCATTGCACCGGGGTCCTCCTGGCTCAACACCAACTTAAGCCACTGTTCCTGACCCTGCATATAGGCCATCCGCATCTGTAGTGCGAGATCGGCCTGCATATTGGTCATGACCGCCTGCTGTGTTTTCTGATCATTTAGCAGTGCTGTTTGTTTTTTGCGCGCAGCCTGCAACTTACTCCGGACATCCCGAAGTGCTTCCCTGGATTTCTGTTCAGCAATTTCGCTGTCTTTTAGTGATTGACCTGCTCGCGAAAGCTTTTCGCCATCACGCTTACGCTGCTTCTGCAGCTTAGAGATCTGTTTCTGCACAGCCTCAAGTTCAGCCCGAGCCTCAGCCTCAGTCCGCTCGGCATAGACCGACCCGGACCACAAAAATACCGTGGCTAAAGTTAAGCAGATAAAGAATTTCATCAGGCTGGCAGTGTAGGGCAATCAGCACAAACTGGAAACCGGCGATAACGAGGCCCGAAATACTTTCGTAGGCATCCCCTGCTTTCCGAGACAGGGTATAATCGCCAACCATTCCGGAAAACCATAAAGCCGAATACTCCATGGATAGACTGATCGAATTTGCTAACGCCAATATCTGGCTAGCACTCGCTATTGTTGCGACCTCCCTAGCGGTAATTTTTAACGAACTCCGCATGAAAGCCCAAACACTGGGCAGCATCACCCCCGCTCAGGCGGTAGGACTCATTAATGATGGCGCCACGGTAATTGATATTCGTGAGAGCGATGCCTTTTCAAAGGGCCATCTCATTGATTCAAAAAACCTGAGTCCCAAAGAAATAGCGAATAGCAAAAAGCTAAACTCGCGCAAAGGCGTGCTACTGGTCTGTGACAACGGCTCGAAAAGCTCTCGCGCACTCCTCGAACTGCGCAAAGCGGGCATTGAGAACGCATTTAGCATCAAAGGCGGTATCGCAGCATGGCAGCAAGAGAACCTGCCTGTAGAGAGCAATAGCTAGGAACCATTATGGCCACTGCAAAAATCCTAATGTATACGACCCCTTTCTGCGGCTACTGTGCAGCAGCGAGATCGCTGTTGAGAAAAAAGGGCGTCGAATACGAAGAAATTAGCATCAGCGGCGACGCAACGATGCGCGAAAAGATGATTAGCATCACCGGCCGCACCAGCGTGCCGCAAATATTTATTAATGATGAACACGTAGGTGGTTTCGATGACATGGCAGCGCTTGACAGCGCTGGCGAACTCGACACACGCCTCGGGCTCTGAGCAAAACACATGACCGAGAATAACAACCCAACAGCCGACAGTGGTGCAGCAGAAGAAACGTCTAAACAGTTTCTACTGCACCAGCTATATATAAAAGACCTTTCATTTGAGTCGCCAAACAGCCCTGAAGTATTTGTCAACGTGGGTGCTGAAATGGAAACTCAAATGAATATAAAAAATTCACATCGCGAATTAGATAAACACCAGATTGAAGTTGTACTGCACCTCAGCGTGCATGCAAAACGCGGTGAGAACACTGTTTTCCTTATCGAAATCGAGCAGGCCGGGATATTCGAAATGAAGGGTTTTCATAAAGAAGAGCTTGGCCAGATTATTGGCACGCATTGCCCGGCGACACTATTCCCTTACGCCAGAGAAGCCATTTCGTCGACTGCAACGCGTGGTGGCTTTCCGCCATTGATACTGCAGCCGATAAACTTTGAGGCGTTGTACGCACAATCCATTCAAGGCGGTACGCCACAGGCTTAATGCCGGTAAAGGTGCAGCTCCATGACTGACGAAAACACACACTCAATTGCAGTAATCGGTGCCGGGTCCTGGGGCACGGCTCTGGCCATTCAGCTCGCTCGCGCAGGCTCAGATGCTTGCCTATGGGGCATGGAGCCTGAAGTCATTGAAGCATTAACTAATGACCGCATAAATCATCGGTTTCTGCCCGAGATTAAAGTACCCGACAACCTTCGGGTTAGCGGCGATCTTGAAGAAACGATTCGTACCCATCGCAATATATTGATGGTAGTTCCGAGTCACGTTTTTCGTATTGTTTTGGAACAGATCAAGCCATGGCTGCAAAGTGATGCGCGCGTCGCCTGGGCCACGAAAGGCTTCGAACTAAGCACAGGTAAGCTGGCACATGAGGTTGCTGAGGAAGTGCTTGGTAATGATGTAGCTCTCGCGGTTGTCTCCGGACCGACCTTTGCAACGGAAGTAGGCAAGGGTCTACCCACCGCGATGACCGTCGCTGCAACTAATGATAGCTTTGCGGCCGACCTGGCCCAGATGTTCACCAGCAAAACATTTAAGGCCTACACCTCAGATGACATCATCGGTGTTGAAGTTGGTGGTGCGGTTAAAAATGTACTCGCTATCGCGACCGGCATCTCTGATGGACTGGGTTACGGTTCAAATACTCGCGTCGCGCTCATTACCCGCGGGCTTGTAGAGCTAACACGCCTGGGAGTTGCTTTGGGCGGCAAAGAAGCCACCTTTATGGGGCTTTCCGGCATGGGTGACTTAGTTCTAACCTGCACCGATAACCAATCTAGAAACCGTCGCATGGGACTGGCTCTGGCTTCCGGCAAAACTGTCGAGCAGACATCGGAGGAAATCGGCCAGGTAGTAGAGGGTGTCAAAGCCGCAAAAGCTGTCTATGACGTAGCGCAGAAGCTAGATGTAGAAATGCCTATCTCTGAGCAGGTTTACAAGATGCTCTACGAAGGCGTCTCGATGGAAGATGCCGTCGAAGCACTAATGAGCCGCCCTATCGGCGACGAGATTGACGACTAGCTTGATGACTAGGCCAGTCTCAGCTACCTCCGCCAAAACCCTTCTGACGCCAGGCTTCATAAAGCATTACCGCCGCCGAGTTTGATAGATTTAAGCTCCGGCTCTCCGGCAACATGGGTATGCGTAACCGCTGCTCCGGTGGCAAAGACTCAATAAACTCCATCGGTAAGCCCCGGGTTTCGGGTCCGAATATGAAGCTATCGCCCGCTTCAAACTCCGGTTCAGAATGTGCCAACGTTGCTTTTGTCGTCAGCGCAAACACCCTACCCTGCAATACCGCTAAGCACTCCTCTAAAGAATCATGCTGATGCATCTCTGCAAACTCGGCATAATCTAGGCCTGCTCTTCGCATGCGCTTATCATCAAGAGTGAAGCCCAATGGGTGAATCAGGTGCAGACTGGTGCCAGTATTGGCACAAAGGCGTATGATATTGCCGGTATTCGGTGCAATTTCCGGCTGAAATAGAACAAGGTTGAACATAGTATGGCCGCTGATGGCTCCAATAAGTTAGATCCGAAACTCAGAACTGAATTCTGCGGGCTGCAATTTGCCTCGCCCATCGTACTGCTTTCGGGCTGCGTTGGCTTCGGCGAAGAATACACGCGTGTCGAAGGTTTCTCGAATACTGATGTGGGCGCCATCGTCCTGAAAGGCACAACAGGCGAACTCCGGCCGGGTAATCCACTCCACCGGGTCTACGAAACACCACAGGGCATGCTAAATGCAATCGGTTTACAAAATCCCGGTGTTGATGTGGTTGTAGACAATATTCTGCCCGAACTGGATTTTTCAGAAACCCGTTTTATTGCCAATGCCTGTGGCTCAACCATCGAAGAGTATGTCTACGTTACAGAACGCTTCAATGACTCAAATATTGATGCTATAGAAATCAACATCTCCTGCCCGAACGTTAAAGAGGGCGGCGTATCTTTCGGTAATGACCCGGATATGTCTGCACGGGTTATCGAAGCCTGTCGCAAGGCTACCGATAAGCCGCTGATTGCCAAGCTATCACCTAACCAAACCGACATCGCCTACAACGCAGGCCGCTGCATCGAAGCGGGCGCTGATGCACTTGCCGTCATCAACACGATGATGGGCATGGCGATTGATATAGAGAAGCGCGAACCCATTATTGGCAATGTTCAGGGTGGTTTGTCCGGCCCGGCTATCAAACCCATTGCGCTCCTTAAAGTTAAGCAGGTCTACGAAGTAGCCAAACAGCACAACGTACCCATCATCGGTCAGGGTGGCATTTGCAATGCGAAAGACGCCATCGAGTTTATGCTGGCAGGCGCCAGCACCGTTGGTGTTGGTACCGCATTGTTTTACGACCCTCTGGTATGTCATGAGATTAACGCGGGTATCGCCGATTACCTGACACGCCATAGCATCGAGAGTGCTGGCGAACTTGTGGGCGCCTTGAAGCTCTGAATGGGCGCTGTGCCACATGCTGTTAAATCCATAGAGCCCTTACGGGACGCAGTATGCCGCCTCGTACCAATGATTCCCTTAGGCACCGTCGCAACCTACGGACAAATAGCC
>CBDTTT010000140.1:0-5175 GCA_965363345.1 uncultured Chromatiales bacterium | reverse complement strand
GTTCTAAACCGCCGCCCAAGCAAGCTCCTTTTAGAACGGCTAGCGTTGGGATGTTAAGCGTTTCGATACGCTGGAATAAATCTTGTCCTTGCGTAATCAGGGTTATTGCTGCCGCTCTATCAGTGAGTTTTGGGAACTCATTGATATCGGCACCCGCAATAAAGCTATCGGCTTTGCCGGAGACGATTATTAGTCCCTTTGGGGTATCTGCTTCGAGCTGAGCAACTATGTGCTCAAGCTCTTCAAGTACCAGTTGTGAGAGGGTGTTTGCGCCCGCATCCGGCACATCAAGCATTAGTATGCAGACGCCATCTTCGGCTCGGGTTTCGGTGCTCCAGCATGTCAAGTTTTGCATCGGGGTACTCTGTCTAGTTGGTCATGGTTTGTTGCGTTTGGGTATCTAACCTGAGACTCTGCCAGTGACTTCAAAATCACAGATCAGGGGCAGATGGTCGGACAGCTCAACTTGTGGAATTGAAAACTGTGTGATCTCAATTTCCTCACTGTAAAGAATGAAGTCCAACTCAAGCCTCGGCGCGTTGCTCGGATAAGAGGGCAACTTTTCGACGTTAGCACTTTTCAGGCCCGCAGCTTTGCAAAATAGAAATATCTCGTCTTCGCCCCAGAATGCATTGAAGTCGCCGGCAATGATGACTGGCTTGCTGGTTTTTTCTATAAGCTCATAGAGATGGCGCAGCTGAAATTGGCGATGCCGGTACTTTAGCGACAGATGCACAAGAAATACGGCGACATCCTCAAGTTCAAGTTCGATGATGAGCCGTTTTACGCCGGTATCGAAGTAGTGAAAGCGTTCTCCATGAACGTGGGGCGCCGCAAGAAATGCATTGGCTTGCTTACGGAGTATCGGTAGAACCTGATTCATGGAGCTTTCGCCGTATTTGCATTCGTAGCTGGAATAGTGCCCTAGTGCCTTTGCGATGGACTCTGCTTGATTGATACGCCCGCTGCGAACCGAGCCGATATCGACTTCGATAAGCCCGACAATGTCGGGCTCCTGATCTTTGATGAATGCGGTGATGCGCTCCAGCGCTCCTGAGTCGCCGAAAAGGTAGCGCGCGCCAGGCAAGGGAACCCGTCCTGGGGACCCCAGGCCCACCGCATATCGTATGTTGTAGAGCATCAATCGCATCGAGTTCACAGTTTAATGTCTGCGCCCTTGGGTTGTTAGCCGTTTTTGCGTTAAATGGTGATTCTTACCATAATTCCTGAGCCATCATATGGGTTCGGAGGCGAGTAACTTGACAGCTATTGAACCAATCAGAATCTACATCGCTCATTTGTTTAGTGAGCATGAAGACTTCCACAAAGTCATTGAGTACGTTGAAGCCAAGGACAGCTTCATGTACATCAATTCCGCAAACCCAGCCGGAAAGCCACAGTCTGGCGGTCCTGAAGCAGTTCAGGAAGAGTTTCGTAAGCAAATCGGTTTGTCAGAGGTGATGATTGTTCCCGTCAACATCTATAAGGAAAATCAGGAAGTTATCGACTATCAAATTCGTATTGCTGAAAACTTCAAGATTCCTGTGCTGGGCATTCAGTCATTTGGTTGTGAAGCGGAGGTACCTAAAAGCCTTCGGGATAACTGTCGCGAGGTTGTCGAATGGGAAACACGGCGAATGGTGACGGCAATAAAGAGCCTAGCGCGGAATGAGGTGATTCCGGAGTATGAAGTGATCGAATTCACCTTAGATTAGCGGGCCTAAAGCAAAAAATACGTGCATATCAAACGTCGTACGTAATCAATATAAGCGCCTAATATATCCATATTGCATATCTACGGTTGTTGGCAAGGCTAGGGTTGAGTAAAATGCCCGCCTTCATGCGATAGACTGGTTCTGTCGCTATTACAGCCATACCGGAAATTACTATGTCTATCAAAGAGACTGACGCACTCATCATTGGTGCCGGACCTTGCGGAATATTCCAGATTTTTGAATTGGGTTTGCTCGGAATTAAGGCGGATATTATTGACTCGCTGCCTACTATCGGTGGTCAGTGCACAGAGCTTTATCCTGACAAGCCTATTTACGATATTCCCGCAGTGCCTAGATGCACAGGTCAGGAGCTCATTGATAGCCTGATGGTGCAGGCCGAGCCTTTCGGCGCGACCTTCCATCTGAACGAAGAAGTCGTTGCCCTTGAGAAGCTGGATGGCTATTTCAAAGTTGTTACCAGCGAAGACAAAGAGTTTCATGCAAAGACTGTTATCGTTGCCGGTGGCGTTGGTTCTTTCCAGCCGCGCAAACCGCGTCTTGAAGGTGTTGATGAAATCGAAGACAGCAGTCTTCACTTTAAGGTTAAGAACCCTGAAATATTTGCCGGTAAGAAGCTGGTTATCGCCGGTGGTGGTGACTCAGCACTCGACTGGGCACTAGCATTAGCTGATTCAGCTGCAGAACTTACGCTGGTCCATCGTCGAGATGATTACCGCGCAGCACCTGCTTCAGTTTCACAGCTCAAAGAACTGGAAACAGCAGGTAAAGTTCGTATCATCGAGAGTACTAACCTTGCTGGTTTGGGTATCGAAGACGGCAAGTTGCAGTCTGTCGATCTTAAGTCTAAAGCGGGCGAAGAACAGACGCTCGAAGCAGACCATCTGCTAGTGTTTTTTGGCCTTGCACCTAAGCTTGGTCCGATTGCTGAATGGGGTCTGACGATTACCAAGAAAGCGATCGATGTTGATACATCGAATTCTCAGACCAACATTGACGGTATCTTTGCAATTGGCGATATCTCAACCTATCCGGGCAAGAAAAAGCTCATTCTGAGTGGTTTTCATGAAGCTGCACTGGCGGCTTTCGCGGCGAAAGCGATTATTGAACCGGGCAAGAAAGTGCATCTGCAATACACCACAACCAGTCCTACTATGCACAAACGATTGGGTTTGGAAGACGAGGAATAGTACTCGCTAACTGAGCGCTGGATGTTTAGGGCCGCTTAAGCCCATTTAAAATAGTAAAGCCCGCTAGCACATAGCTGTTAGCGGGCTTTTTATTGCTTATCGTTGCTGTTTGTTACTTAGCCTGGCTCTCAGGCATTACACTAGTCGTATGAAACGGTACAACGGATACAATATGTACAGAGGAGCACGTTATGCGCGGCACGATAACCGGTTGGGGTAAATGCTTGCCACCGGCGATTCTTCGCAACGATGAAATTGCCGGTTTTCTCGAAACCGATGACGAGTGGATCCGAACGCGCACCGGTATTGCCGAGCGGCGCATATCTCATGTGGGTGTTATTGAACTAGCGACTGTTGCCGGAGCAAGGGCCATGGCTTGTGCAGGTGTCACAGCCGATCAGATTGATGCCGTCATTTTGGCAACAACCAGCCCTGAAATTCTTATCCCTAGCAGTGCATCGCGAGTACAACAGGCTTTGGGTATCCCCGAGGCTGCGTCATTTGACCTGAATGCCGGCTGTACCGGTTTTGTTTATGGGCTTGCTACCGCCAATGGTCTGATCAGCAGCGGCGTGCATAAGAAAATTTTGCTGATCGGTGCAGAACGCTTAAGTTTTTATCTTGACTGGCGTGATCGCGATACAGCTGTGCTGTTTGGCGATGGCGCAGGAGCTGTGGTACTCGAGGAGCAGGGGGATGAAATCGGTGTTATGGCAGCAAGTTTGCATTGTGATGCGGAGGCAGGGGAGATACTGATGATCCCTGATTTCGGTACCACCATGGATATGAGCCGGAGACCTAAGCCCTTGAGGTTGCAGTTTGATGGCCGCGAGATTTTTAAGCGGGCCGTGAAAGGCATGGCAGCTTGCCTGACTGAGGTTTCCGAAATCTCTGGCGTGAGTCTCGCTGACTGCGATCAGTTGATCCCGCATCAGGCGAATCAACGAATTATCGAAGCGCTCGGTAAGGCTTTAGGCCTTGGCCCTGAGCAGGTCATGAGCAACGTCGCTAGCTACGGCAATACCTCCAGCGCGACTGTCCCTATCGCGCTCTGTGAGGCGCTGGAGCAGGGGCGGATTGCTTCTGGCAACAATATTTTTCTTACGGCATTCGGGGCAGGTTTAACCCGGGCGGCAGTGATGCTGCGTTGGGGAAATCGCACCGTGCCAGCCTCTGTATCTGATCGCACGTTGCCTGAGTGTCCCAAGAACGCACTGGAATTGATTGATGATATGCGAGTTTATCAACTTAATTTTAAATCTTAGAATATCAATTTAACTATATGAAATTAAAGGTATAAGTTTTTCGTATATTATCGTATTAATGTTTCGGCTATGAGCCCAAGCAGAGTCTAAGTGCGACCCCTGTCACCTATAAAAAGCCCCAAAAACTGTAGTGTAGTGCCTATTCAGGTTCATACAGTACCGCCATGTCGTTACAACGCATACTCAGCCGCAAGCAGGATCACTGGAAGGTACTCTTCCGGGAGAACGTCTATCGTCCTCGCGATATGGCGTTGATGGCGCGTGAACTATGCGCTCTCGCCAATACCGATGGCGCCGGTAACCGCTATATATTCTTCAATGCGATGCGCGATATGAATGGCGATCTCCAGTTCACTGCTGCACAAAAAGGGGCGGTGAATCAGCTAGAGACGCTCGTAGAGAAGGCGGGCCATTTTCTCGAGCCGAAGTTCAAGTTAAGGGCCGTTTACGGTGATATCAACGGCAAGCTCGGGATTGGTATTGAATTGGTCGAGTGCACCGATTCGCCTTACATGATTAAAGCAAACCTGCCGGAAGAGTTTTATCCCGGAAGCTGTTGGGTGAAGGATGACGACGTTGTGCGGATCGCTACCAGAGTCGATTTCGATCGAATGTACAGCTCAGCAAAGCCTGCTAACAAAGAACCGTCAACGCCAGCAATACTTGTGGGTATCAATGATGATGTTTCCGCGTCTATAGCGCGAATTGTACTGCCCGATATAAGTGGCCCGCCATCAGCCATGGCTGCGACACGTATTAAGCAGACTCTTGCTTCAAAAGAGGCCACGGCTAGTGAAGAAGATGACAAGTCTATTATCGCCCGTTTGAGCCATGCCAGGCTTTATGGAGCTGATGTGCCCTATGACGAGCGTGGCATCAATACGCTCATTCAGGGGTTCAACTCGGTGGTTGCAGATCACTTGGCCGAGGACAATCACTTTCACTTTGAGACTAATGCGGTAAAGCTCAATATATCCATCAGAAACA
>CBDTTT010000139.1:0-5248 GCA_965363345.1 uncultured Chromatiales bacterium | reverse complement strand
GCTCACCTGCAACAACTCGGCAAATACCAGAGGCCCTTGCTGCAAATCGAAACAACGCTGACTTAGCTCATGCAATTTCAGCTGCAGCGCTGCATCGTCTGCGGCCAGACAATCGTGCATGGTCAACGGCAATTCAAATGCTGGCGCAATAATCTGTACCGGCTCGCCATCACTCGCAGCAAAACGGGTGCGCAAGGATTCGTGTCGTTGCGTCAGTGTATTGAGTGCCGCCTGCAAGGCAGGGATATTCAGCTCACCTTTTAGACGCGCCATCCATGGCAAATTAAATGTCGCATTGCCAGGCTGCAGTTGATCCAAAAACCACAAACGCTGTTGAGCAAAAGACAGCGGCGCAAGATCGGCACTGCTGCGATGACGAATCACCTGCACACGTGACGTTTGAGCACCACCCTCCATCGCCGCGGCTAAGCTAGCAACTGTTGGGTTGTTGAACAGCAAACGCAAAGGAATATCGGTATCAAGCTCATCACGAATACGGGCAACCACGCGGGTCGCTAATAACGAATGACCACCCAGAGCGAAAAAGTCGTCATCCAGCCCGACCTGAGACACACCGAGAACAGCCTGCCAAATACTAGCGATACATCTCTGCCTATCGTTAACCGGTTCACGATAGGCAGCCACCAATGCTGCCTGCATATCCGGCGACGGCAAGCGCTCGACATCAATTTTGCCATTCACAGTTAACGGCAAAGACTCAAGCGACACATAGAAATCCGGAACCATGTAGTCGGGCAGCCGCGACTGTAAAAACTGTTTGAGTGCGACCTCATCCAGCCCTTCCGCTGCAACATACCAGGCAACCAACAGCAGCAAACTGTCATCAGCATCAGACACCGGTCGGGCCAACACCACACAGTTTTCAACCAAGTCGTTTTGCAATATAACTGCGGCGGTCTCAGCAGGTTCTACCCGGTGTCCGCGCAACTTGAGCTGCTGGTCGGCACGACCAAGGTATTCAATATTGCCATCCGAGAGATAGCGCGCACGATCACCGGTACGGTACATCCGACCATCAGCATAAGGGTTGTCCAGAAAGGCATCGGCCTGAGGCAGTGCCCCTTCGGCCATTAAGTAGCCCTGCGCAACGCCATTGCCTCCAATATACAAATCCCCGGGTACGCCCGGCGGCTGTGGCTGCAATTGAATATCGAGAATATAAACCTGCACACCCGGCAACGGTCGCCCTATCGGCAATGAAAACCATGCATCAGGACTTTGATATGTCAGATCAAACCAGGTCGCCGCGATGGATGCTTCGGTCGGGCCATAGGTATTAAGCAGTTGCACCGCAGAACCATAGCTACGTTGCCAACGCCGCCAGTTCTCAAGTTGTGCCTTCTCGCCACCGATGATGACGGTTTTAAGTTCTGCGGGTAACAACAGATCCTGATTGACCTGTGCCGCCCACTCATGCCAATACGCCGTGGGCAGACTGAGCCAGTTGATCCGATGCAACTTACAGAAAGACAGGAACTCCTGAATCGAAGGTGCAGGACCTGCATCACGCAACACCAACGTTGCACCACTTGTTAGCGCAACAAAAATTTCTTCTAGCGAAATATCAAAATTGAGTGAGGCAAACTGCAAAACGCGGTCTGCCGGCGCCACCTTAGTCTCGCTTGCCAACTGCGACACATAGTTTGCCAAACCGCCATGTCCGAGCACTACACCTTTCGGCGTGCCGGTAGAGCCCGATGTAAACAAGATGCATGCCGCTGCATCAGTTCGCACATCAGACCCACTAAATTCATTAGTGCCAGATATCAAATCAGCATCAAGTAACAGCTGCTTCTGGTCCACCGGCAATATTCGTGCAAACTCCGGTTGCACCAGGACCACATCGGGAGCTGCAACGCCCAGCATCACGCATAAGCGCTCCACCGGATACTCCGGGTCTAGCGGCAGCCATGCAGCACCCGATTTGAGCACGCCAAGAATTGCAGCAATTGTGGCGGCACTGCGTTGTGCGCAAAGACCCACCACCGAGCCAGGCTCCACACCCTGCGCACGCAAGGCCATCGCAATGCTGTCAGCCATACGGTTCAGTTCTGCGTAGCTGTATTCACTACCCTGCGCATCACATAGCGCTATCGCATCCGGAGATCGGGCAAGCACCTGTGCAAACTGACCATGCAAGGTCAGGCCCGAAGGGGCTGCGATACCGGCAACTGACGCTGTGCCCCAGCTAAACAACAAATGCTGCCGCTCGGACTCACTCAACATCGGCAATGAACTTATTGCAAGATCGGGGGCCGCCAACGCTGAATGGAGCAAGGCCTCATAATGTTTCGCAAACTGCTCAATCGTCGACTCATCAAACAGGTCTGTGTCGTACTCGAACATCGCATCGAGACCATTACTTGCTTCACGCACTGACAAAGTCAGGTCAAAGGTTGACGTGCGACTGCTAAAAATGACTTCGGGGATGACTTCAATGTTCTGCACCGGCAACTGCCAGCGGGGCTCTTCCTGCAGATCAAACATCACCTGAAAAATGGGTGTATGACTCAACTCACGCTCAGGCTGCAACACCTCTACCAGTTTTTCAAAAGGCAGTTCCTGATGCGTATGCGCCTCTAGTGCGGTGTCACGTACTTGGCGTAGTAAGTCGCGAAAACTCATGTCGTCGGACAGCTGCGTTCGCAGTACGGCGGTGTTCACGAAAAAACCTATTAAGCCTTCCAGTGATGTGCGTGAACGACCGCTGATAGGCGTACCAACAACGAGGTCATTCTGGGCAGAGTAGCGCTGCAGCACTATGTCGAATACGGCAAACATCACCATGAATAGCGTGGCGCCATTGGTTCTGCCCAAGGCTCGCAGATCTTCGGCAAGTTCTTTTGGCAACAGGCGGATGACCGATGCGCCGCGGAAACGCAGAGCTGCAGAACGTGGTCTATCGGTCGGAAGCGCCAATACTGGGGGCGCATCAGCCAGCTTGGTCGTCCAGTAATCCAGTTGCTGCTGCAACTGCTCACCCGACAGCCATTCACGCTGCCACAACGCGAAATCAGGATACTGAATAGTAAGCGGAGGCAGACTGCTCAAGCCGGCAGCAAGGTTTCCGGCAACCGCTGCATCATAAAGTTGTGCCAACTCACGGAACAGAATTCGCATCGAAGCACCGTCCGACACAACGTGATGGATCAGTACTAGCAATACATGTTCGGTGGCCGTGCGCCGCACCAGAAACACGCGCAGCAACGGTGCCTTTGCCAACTCAAATGGCTGCGCCGCCAATCGGGAAAGATGCGCACGCAAGCGTTCATCCGTTGCACCGTTAAGGTCACTTTGTTCCAATGGGACGAGAACATCATCTCGCAACTGCAATTTGGCCTGTCCGGCGATAGTGGGGAAACAACTTCGCAAGACTTCGTGTCTTTGCACTACTGCATTTAGTGCATGCTGCAACGCGGGCACATCAAGCTCGCCCTTAAGCCGGACCGTCCACGAAATATTGTAAGCAGAACTGCCGGGTTCCAACTGATCAAGAAACCACAAACGTTGCTGCGCGTAGGACAGTGGCAACTCCTGTTCACGCCCCGCTGCAACCAAAGGCAAATCTGAGAAGCGCTGCGAACGGGCTGACCACTTCAACATCGCAATAAGCTGAACCTTGCGCTGTCTTATCTGTGCAGCGAGCTCCGCAGTGATCGCTCCCTGAGGCGCATCAACCACCAACTCATCGGCATCAACGCTTATCTTTACGCCAAGCTCACGCAGGCGGGAGATAACTTCAAGCGCGGTCAAAATCGGAGTACCTCACGAGCTTCGTCAGACTCTGCAGAGGTGTCGGAATCAGCATTCATTGCCCAACGAATAGCATCAACGCTGGCTGCAAAACCGTGCAAAGTTGGGTTCTCAAACAGACATTGCAATGGCAGGTCTGTGGCAAATTCATCGCACACCCGCGACATTAATTTGGCCGCCATCAGGGAGTGCCCGTGCAAGGCAAAGAAATCATCGTTGCGACCCACCTGCTCAACATCGAGGATGCTCTGCCAGATTCCGGCCAGCGTTCTTTCTGTTTCGCTCACTGGTGCAACATACTCAGCCATCACCGTTCCGGATATCTGCCAATCCGGTTCAGGTAAAGATAGGTAATCGGTTTTACCACTCGGTGTTAATGGCAATGCATCTAACCAAACAAAGATCGTAGGCACGATCAGGTCGGGTAACCAGCCACGCAGAAACTTCTGCAAAACTATTGACGAAGCCTCACCGCCATCCGGTACCGCTACCAAGTAGGCAAGCACATGCTCCCGACCGCTCGTATCAATACCTGTGTGCACTGCGGCCTGCCCCACATCACGATGAGCCACTAACCCGCGTTCGATTTCTGCCGGCTCAATCCTAAATCCGCGAATATTTATCTGACGGTCACAACGACCACCTATTTCGAGTTCACCACTCGCATTCCAGCGAACCAAATCACCGGTAGGATACAAGTCGACATCGGGCACCAACGGATCCTTGGAGCGAACAAACAGCGGGCTAGCTGCGGCTGTCCCCACGTAAGCGATTGGCAAGCCAACACCACCGACATACAACTGTCCCCAAACGCCAGGCGGAACCGGGTGCAGTTGCTCGTCGAGAACCCAGCTGCTCACACCAGGCAAAGACTCACCGATAGGCACCTTACCGGTACGCAAGTCGCTAGCCTGGCAGCTATACACCGTTGCATCCCAGGTTTCAGTCGTACCGTAAGTGTTAAACAACACACAATCGGGCAATTGGCGCCGAATCTGCTTAAGCACATCAGGCTGCAGTGTTTCGCCACTGCAAATTAAACTACGCAAAGCGAGTTGCTGCGATTCGCCGCTAACCTCTGCCAACTCAAGCAATGTGTGCAGCAGCGACGGCACCGCAACCAGATGCGTCACCTGATGCTGCAACAATGATCTGAGTAACATGGCCGGGTCTTTATCTGCCGCAACCGGCGGTAGTAAAACTGAAGCACCATGTGCTAAAGGACCAAACAACTCCCAGTACGCATCAATGAAATTGATACTGCTGCGATGTGCAAAGCATTCATCAGCAGTAAAACTATAGTTATCCCACATCCACTGCACGCGATGAACTGCCGCGGCATGCGAATAGAGCACGCCCTTCGGTTGTCCGGTAGAACCGGATGTGAACAATACCCACGCAGGCGCATCGGCTGCTAATTCAATATCCGGATTAGACTCATCCGAACCAGCAGATAAACCAGCAGATAAATCAG
>CBDTTT010000138.1:0-5251 GCA_965363345.1 uncultured Chromatiales bacterium | reverse complement strand
CGTGATAGAGACCGCCCGCAAGCACAAAGACAAAATCGGCAAAGTCTACGCAGGCCGTAATGGCATCATCGGCGCACTCACCGAAGACATGATCGACACTAGCCGTGAAACAGCGAAACAGATTGCAGCACTCATGCACACACCGGGGGGTGCATTTGGCTCCGCCCGCTTCAAGCTAAAAGGCCTGGATGAAAGCCGTACTGAGTACGAGCGACTAATTGAGGTCTTCAAAGCTCATAACATCGGATACTTCTTCTACAACGGTGGCGGGGATTCGGCTGACACCTGCTACAAAGTCTCTCAGCTATCGAAATCAATGGGTTTTCCGGTACAAGCCATACATGTACCAAAAACAGTTGATAACGATCTGCCGATTACTGATACCTGCCCCGGCTTTGGTTCGGTCGGCAAATATATTGCGGTCTCAACCAGCGAAGCCGCTATGGACGTTGCATCCATGGCACGCACCTCGACCAAAGTATTTGTACTTGAAGTTATGGGGCGTCATGCGGGTTGGATTGCCGCTGCCAGTGGGCTTGCCGGCCAGACGCCAGCAGATGCGCCGCATATTATCTTATTCCCCGAAGTGCCCTTCAATAAGCGCGCATTTCTAAAGCGCGTTAAGCAAAGCGTCGACAACAATGAATACTGCGTTGTCGTAGTAAGCGAAGGCGCCTGCTACAAAGATGGTCGATTTCTCGCCGACTCGGGTACAACCGACGCCTTCGGGCACAAGCAATTGGGTGGCGCTGCGCAGGTTATCGCGCAAATGGTTAAGGATGAGCTTGGCTACAAGTATCACTACGCACTGGCCGATTATCTGCAGCGCTCCGCGAGACACATTGCCTCAGCGACCGATTTAAAACAGGCCTATGCGGTAGGTAAAGCGGCGGTAGAAATGGCACTCAAAGGTCAGAACTCGGTAATGCCCGCCATTATTCGGACCTCAGATAAGCCCTATAAATGGCACATCGAAGCAGTTCAACTCAGCCGGGTAGCTAACAAAGAAAAGATGATGCCTAAGAGCTTCATCACCAAAGACGGCTTTGGTATTACGCCAAAATGCAGACGTTATCTGGAACCCCTGATTCAGGGTGAAGCCTACCCGCCGTATAAAAACGGATTGCCGGTGTATGCAGACCTCAAGAAGATTTCGGTTAAGAAAAAGCTGAAAACAACTTACGAGTTGTAGTGCACCAAAAAGGGCCTAATGTTGGGTAGTCACGGCGGAGCCACTACCCAGACTCCGTGGCTCCTCAACATAGTTGCCCTGAATAAAGTTCACACCCAGATCACGAAGACTATCGAAGCTCGACTGGTCTTCAACCTGCTCGGCCACCACTTTAAAGCCAACCGCTTTCGACAGTCGTGTAATAGCACCCACAACTTCCTGATTAACCGTATCACTGCCGAGATTGCGTGTGTATGCGCCGTCTATTTTGACGTAGTCGATATCGAGCCCCTGCAGGCTTGATAGAGAACCGATACCACTGCCGAAATCATCCAGGCCGAAACTACAACCCATACCGTGGAGCACTCCGACAAAACGCTTGGCGTGCTCCAGGTTACTAATCACAGCTGTCTCGGTAACCTCGAAACAAATGCGTGATGGATCAATCTGACTGTGATCCAGACAATCGACCACGTACTCGAGAAAACCCTCTTCGCCCATTGTCTGGCCGGAAAGGTTAATAGCGCAGCTGCGCTCATCCGGAAGCTTTATGCCGCCCTGACTGAGCGATGCCAGTGTTGCGCCGACGACCCAACGATCTACAGACCCCATCAAACGATAACGCTCCGCAGCCCGAATAAAACTGGAAGGCAAAATCAAACTGCCATCGTCATCCTTAAGACGCAGAAATATTTCGACCGCAGGCCCGTTAGCCACACGCCCGCTCAACGAAATAATAGGCTGCGTAAACAGCTCAAAATGGTCATCTTTAAGCGCTGCCTGTAACTTCTGCAGCCACTGAATTTCGCCGCGCTGGCGCGCGCCCGCCTCATCATGTGCGGAATAAACATGAACCCTGCCACGACCATGTTCCTTCGCCAGATAACAGGCAGAATCGGCGGCTGACAAGACATCGTCAACTGACGTGCTGTCAGGACCTATCTCAACTAAACCAACGCTCACACCAATCGTGAATATCTTATCGCGCCAAACAAAGCGATAAGCGCGAACAGCTTCGCAAACATCATCGGCGATCTGCCGCGCTTTCTTCAGAGGACAGCCCACCAGCAACATGCCAAACTCATCGCCGCCAAGACGTCCCACATAATCTGAATCACGCACCTGATCTTTAACTAAAGAAGATATTTCGCGCAGCAGCATGTCACCAGCCTGGTGACCACAGGTGTCATTTACTGCTTTAAATCGATCAAGATCCATAAAGCACAGCACATGGCTGCCATTGTCTTTGCTGGAGGCCTGCAAGGCGACATTGACCTGACGCTCGAATTCACGGCGATTGATCAACCCGGTAAGGCCATCGTGGGCGGCCTGATAACTCATGCGCGCTGTCAAACCACGCAGTTCACTAACATCGCGAATCATAATGACCGAGCCGCTCACACTGCCATCGAGAGCAGTAACAGGAGATGCGGTGACCTCAACAGATAGCTCTTTGTCATCAATACGCGAGACCAGCAAAGCGCGTCGGCCCATGCTAATCCGCTTGCGGTTCATCAGACACTGGCTCACCGGGTCACCTAAATCACGGCGATCAGTTTCATCAACCAACTTCGCAATATCACTAAGACGTTTACCCAAAGCATCTTCCGCAGATGCGCCGGTCAAGTCCTGAGCCGCAGAGTTGAGATAATCAATAAAACCGTCGGTGTCGGTCGTAATAACGCCCTCTCCGATCGACTCTAACGTGATTTGCGCCTGATGCTTGCCGCGGTCAAGCGCAGCTTCAACGCTCTTGCGATAAGTGACATCACGCGCGATGGTCAATGCGGCAGGTTTGCCCCGATATGAAACGGCAACCGATTTAGACTGTGCCCAGCGGGCGCCCTGATGTCCGTCGACCAACTGCAGTTCCTGTGTAATTGAATCACTGGCGCCACCCACTAGTGCCGCAATATTGTTGCGCATGCGGGTCCGGTAGGCGGGCCGAACCAGATCAATCATCGGCTGACCACGGAGATGCTTTGCATCGATCCCTAAGAGATTTGTGGCTGCAGTGTTTGCGAAATGAATTTTGTCATCATGCACGATAACTACGTCGGGCATCGCGTTAGCCAGGTCCTGAAACAGAGTCTCCCGCGCCGAGGCTTCCTGCTCACGGTCACTGATCGCGTCAAATAGTTGGTTGATAACTTTACCGAGCGCAGCGAGACCATCGCTGGAGCGCTCCACAGGTACCCGCTTTCCAAACCCGGAGGTGCTAGCCACATCAACAACTTCGTCATGAAATGCATTCAACCGATGCTGCTCGGCTTTCTGACTGCGCCACAGAAGCAGGCAAACGCCCGCCAGCACTAGGCACAGGGAGCCCAAGGCAATAGCAATCGGATCCATAAACACTAGCTTGCTGCTCCAGACAGCAGGCATAGGCCCATCTGGATACTAGCGACTGTTTTTAGGCTTACTCGGAACATCCTGGTTCTCTTATTTCACCTGTTTATAACGCCGACTTAACGCTGCAAATACCACAGTTCAGTGGCTAAAGCGCGCGACCAACCAAGCACTGAACTCAGGACTGTCGAAACAGCTTCCCCCGTGGTTCCAGTCGGTCATTAAGTCTCGCAAGAATAGCCTATGCAACCTGCACGAAATGGGCTTATTCACCATAATGTGGCGCAAGATCAACCACTATTTTGGAGGTGCAGCAGATGCTGCCCGATATCGGCAAAAGCACGGAATATTTGCCCTTGGCCAAATACTGCATTATGGAAACTAATAATCGATTCTGCCTAGCACGATTCGATTACTGCGCACCCTCACAAATAGCTATAGCAATTGAGTCTAGAGTCGAATAAGTTACGCACCTAACTTAAATCAGTATTTATTGCCTATTCGCACTGGTACTTAATACTGCAAATGCGAAGGAACAATGATGAAGGAAATATCCCCTCAGAATGCAGCAGATGCAATGGCCGCAGGTACTGCCTTGATTCTGGATGTAAGAGAAGATTCAGAACTCCTTGAAGCAGCAGTTGACGGAGTTCGGCATATCCCGATGCAACAGGTACCCGAACGTCTGAATGAACTGGATCCGGCGCAACGACTTATCGTGATGTGCAAACTCGGTGGTCGCAGCGCCATGGTGTGCGAACACCTGAACGCTCAGGGTTTTGCTGATGTCAGCAACCTGACAGGTGGTATCTATGCATGGGCCGCTGAAGTCGATGAGACCGTCATCAAATAGCAACGCTCTCGCACAAAGCCCCTATTGTTACAAGATGTTACCGGATAGCGCTATCCCATAGCTACGAGCAGCTCAGAATCCAGTATCATTGGTACAACAGCGCCTGATACTCGATACGCATTGGTTTCAGGGAAGACAACCGGCATTGACCGGGACAGCAACGCAGGAATTTCGCATGACCTTCAGTTTACGCACTCTCAAGGCCGCATCAGTTGCGGCAATGATTCTCATCAGCCCCTTGGCCATCAGCACTTCTGCGCAAGCAGAGTCACTGCTCGACATCTACAATAAGGCGGTTAACAGCGATCCATCCATTCGTGAGGCTCAGGCAAATATGTACGCCACGATGGAAGCGAAGCCACAGGCTCGAGCCGATTTACTGCCGCAACTGGATTTTAGTGGTCAGTGGCAAACCACAAAAAGGGATGGTACCAATGTTGTCCCGATTGGTGGTACGCCTACCAACCTTCAGCAAGAGTCTGATGAAGATTCATTGAACTGGAGCTTTGACCTTACGCAAACTTTATTTCGCTGGGACCAGTTTGCCCGCATGGGTCGTGCGGACCAGGAAGTATCGCAGGCGCAACTTACCTACGGCGCGGCACAGCAGGAACTTATGGTTCGGGTGACAGAGGCCTATTTTAATGTATTGGCTGCACGCGACACACTAGCGTCAGAACAAGCGGCAAAAGACGCTATTGAGCGCCAACTTGAACAAGCGAATCGTCGCTACGAAGTCGGGTTAATCGCCATCACCGATGTGCAGGAAGCCAGGGCCGGGTTCGATGAAGCCATCGCCGCAGAAATTGTTGCTAAGCGTGGCCTTGCTAACTCGCGTGAAGCCTTGCGTGAGATTACCGGAGAGTACAATGAAGTGC